>JADGCV010000038.1 GCA_015228815.1 Magnetococcales bacterium
TTCTTGGCACTGGGTGAGAGGGGGCGTGAAAAAAAATAAAAGAAAAAACAAAACCCTGGGGGCAATCCCCCAGACCCTTTTTTTCTTTCAATAATTTAATACGGGAAGGGGTCCGAACGATTACGCCTGCGGACAAAAGTCCACAGGCCCCGGAAAAAGTGCGGCCTCGAACTGCATATGAAACCGATGAATCGCTATAACGAACCGCTACCCGGTCCTACGATACTATTTTCACCCCCCATTTTATCAACAATAATCCTAGCAGAAAAAGCAACCGTTCGAATGTCATCCATCCGTCCCCCACTTCCCCTGGGAGAGGAATTTCGGTGAGGGAAAAGATACATGATTCCTCGGTCTTATCACATGTCGCCGCCCGGAAGCATGGCTGGGGTGAGTCCTTTGACAAAGCGGGAGAGAAAAGAACCTTCCTTGACCCCTTGACGCAGGCTGGCCAGTTCCCAACGGCTGATGTCTTCTCCCTTCTCGAGCATGGCGACCGCTTTCTTGTAGAACATGCCGTTGGGAAAATTATGGCCGAGAACGACGGAATGATTTCGTGCCTCTTCGCGCAGGCCAAGGCGCATGGAGGTCAATACCAGGCTGAAAAGAGCCTCCTCGACGTAGATGGTGGTATTGAGGTCGGCATCCTGGAGCACCCGTTGAAATCGGTTGTTGGCGGCGATGTATTCTTCCAGGTCAAGATAGTAGCGGGCAATGACCATTTCCTGTTCGGCCATGCGATCCTTGCAGACGTTGATCATTCGTTTCGCCTCCCAGGCATAATCGCTGTTGGGAAACCGCGAAACCACTTCGCGGAAGGCAACCAGAGCATCCCTGGAACGTTGTTGATCGCGATAGGCGTCGGAAATCCGTTGGTAGAAACTCAGTCCGCGCATATAGTAGGCGTAGGCGACGTTTTTATGGCGCGGGTGGAGGCGAATGAAGCGTTCCGCAGCGGAAACGGCCTCCTCATAGTTCTCCTTGCGATAATGGGCGTAGATCAGATTGAGTTGCGCCGGGGTCGCCAGGGATGAGAAGGGGTGTTGCCGGTCCACATCCTGAAACTTATCTGTTGCCAGACCAAAACTTCCCTTTTTTACCGCGTTGACCCCATCGCGATACAACTGCTCGGCGGAAAGCTTTTCCTTGACCTCATCCGGGGTGGAAGAACATCCCGGGATCATGAGTGCCAATCCAAGGCACAAGGTCAGCCGGTTAAAGCGTTTGATCGTGTGTTTCACAGTGTCACCGCATCGGGTTGTCGTTGTCGCAAACATGGTGGTGTCGCGTGGGGGAGGAGATGCCCGATCAGCCTGTCGGGATTTTTTTTCTGGCGCGGTCCGCCAGGGTCAGGCGATCAATCTTGCCGTTGGCCAGGAGGGGCAGTTCCGGTACCCGTTCGAGGTGATGGGGATGTTTGTAGCGTCCCAGTCGTGGGTTCAGCCACTCTTTGAGGGTGTCGAGATCGATGTCCCTGGTAGCGACGATCCAGGCGAATCCGACCTCGGTCCATTTTTTGTCGGGGACCGCGACGACGACCGCCTGCACAATGTCGGGATGGGCGACCAGTTGTTTTTCGACCTCGCCAGGAAAAACATTTTCTCCGCCGGAAATGTACATTTCCTTTTTCCGACCGACAACGTAGAAAAATCCCTCTTCGTCCCGACGTACCAGATCGCCGGTGGCGAAGAATCCGTCCCGCAACGATTGCTGAAAGCGGGCGTCATCGCGCCAATATCCCTTGCAGACATGCGGTCCGCCAAGAAGGAGTTCGCCGACCTGGTTGGCGCCAACATCGCGTCCCTGGTCATCGACCACCCGCGCCACGGAGTGGGGCATGGGTTTGCCGATGGAATCGGGCCTTTGCCAGGAGTCTTCGGTCTGGTGAAGAAAGCAGTTGGGACCGACCTCGGTCAAGCCAAATCCCTGTTTGAAGGGGACCCCTTTTTCATGGTAGGCCGTGATGAGGGGAAGGTCGAGGGGAGCGCCTCCAGAGAGCAGGACCCGAATGCGGCTGAAATCGGTCTGGGCGAAGCGGGGGTGGTCGCGGATGGCCTGGAACATGGTCGGAACGGCCCAGAACACGTTGACTCCATCATCGCGGATGGCGTCGAGGACGAAGCCGGGGTCGAAGCGTTCGAAGAGAATCATGGTTCCGCCGATGGAGAGGAGGGGGAACGTAAAAACGTTGTAGGCCCCGGTATGAAAAAAGGGGGTATTGATGATGGAAATATCATGGGGTTCGAGAACGCCAGCGCCGATGGTGTGTTCCATGTTGGCCATGAGCATGCGGGCGTGAAAAAGAACCCCCTTGGGCTCGCCGGTGGAGCCGGAGGTATAGAGCATCAACAACGGTTCGTCATCGCCGACAGGAGACAGGGGGGGGACGGGAAGGGGTTCATTGCGGTCAATGGCGCCAAGGTCGTGCCACAGGAAAGAACTTTCGAAGGGGGCGGGACCTTCGCCAAGAAGGACCCTGGGTTCGACGTGTCGGATAATGGCACCAAGTTCCCTGGGCGAAAGGCGGTGGTTCAGGGGGACAAGAATCGCCCCCAGTTTGGCGCAGGCAAAAAAAAGGGTGAGGTGTTCGAGGCGGTTGGGGGCGAGCCAGGCGACCCGGTCACCACGGACCACCCCCTTGGCGTGGAGCCAGGCGCTCCAACCGAGGATTTCCTGTTCCAGTTCGGCGTAGGACCAGCGACGATTGCGGATCCGGTCGATGATGGCGGTATGATTGGGGATCGACCGTCCATTTTCCTTGATGAAATCGTGCCACATACACCCGCTCCGCCGCTTGTTCATCCGTTGTGATCGAGAAATCCGACGATGGCCTGGACCGTTTCGGGGATTTTCTCCAGAAAAAAGAGGTGGTCCGCATCGGTGATTTCCACCACGGTCGCCTGGGGCAGATCTTTGGCCAGTTGCCAGGCGTTGGCCGGGGGGACCAGGAGGTCCTGATCGGCGGTCAGGATCAGCACCGGGCAGGAAATGCGGGCGAGTGGCAGAGGATCCTTCATGAACGCCTCCACCGCGAAGAACTGATACATCACCTGTTCCGGGTCGGCGGGGTCGGCGACCCGTTGGCGGACAACATGATCATGGACCTCGGGAAAGCGGTTCTTGAGCAGGGGACAGAGTTGTTCCGACAGAGCCGCCGTTACCCGGGCCAGAGGTTCCAGGGCGTAGATGGCGCGTATTTGTTCCTCGGTCAGGGAGGGAAACATCCGCCGATAGACCGGCCCGCCAGAAGTGGTACACATCAGCACCATGGCGTCCACCCGGTGCGGTACCTTGAGAGCCAGTTTCTGGGCGATGAATCCCCCCATGCTCAGACCAATGACGGAAAATCGTTTGTACCCCAGGTCATCCATCAGGGACAGGGCGTCATCGGCCAGGTCGTCCAGGGTGTATCCACGGTCCGCCTTGGGAGCGCGGCCCATGCCGCGATTGTCGGGCAGGATGAAGCGAAACCGTTGTTCCATGGGGGCCAGCAGCCGTGAAAACACCCAGTTGCCGCTGGCGAATCCCGACAGGCACAGAACTGGATGGCCCTTCCCGACGACATCGTAATGTCCCGAAAATTTCATGAGTGTCATCCGTTCTGGTGTTTCAGGTCGTCTGTTCGCCGAAGAGGGCGCGGCAGTCGGCGAGGACCGCTTCGGCATGACCCTTGACCCGGACGTTGTCGTAAATTTTGCGCACGACGCCGCCGGTATCGATGATGAAGGTCGAACGGACGAGTCCCATGTTGGTTTTTCCAAAACTCTTTTTTTCCCGCCAGACGCCAAACTGATCACATATCTGTCCGTTGCTATCGCTCAGGAGGGTGAAACCAAGCCCCTGGGTTGAACGAAATTTGGCGTGGGAGGCCTGACCATCCCTGGAAATGCCGACGATTTTGACCCCCAGGCAATCGAATTCGGCAATCAGGGATTGGAAGTCCTTGGCCTCCTGGGTACAACCGGGGGTGTTGTCCCTGGGATAAAAGTAGAGGACCGCCCCGTTGCTTCCCGGCAGAGAGGAAAGCGCCACAGGCTGGCCATCCTGATCCGGGAGGATCATGTCGGTAATTGCATCTCCCACCTTGAGACTCATGAGGTTCCTCCCTGATTCGGGATTGCGTTTGGCGATCAACCTTCACGTTGGGCGTCGTCGTATTTTTGTTCGATCTGTTTGCCGTGTTTGGATTCCTGTTCCGCGAGAAAGCTGAAGATTTCCGACAGTTCCGGGGAGGTGGAATTTTTCGCCAGCATGGTGTAGAAACGCGAGGCCTGTTTTTCCCGCTTGGCGGCCAGGAGCAGGGCATCTTCATAACCGATGCTGCCGCCGGCGTCCTTGATGACGTGCATCTCGGCAATCTTCATGTCAGGGTCGGGGACGATGCGGGTGGAGATGGGAAGGCGTTTGTTGGCGAGAATCGCTTCGAGCCGTCGTTTGTGGTCGTATTCTTCGGCGGCATGGGCCAGCAGGGCTTTTTTCTGGTCTTCGCTCTTGGAGCGCGCGGCCATTCCTTCATAAAATTTGGCTTCGTCCTCTTCGTGTCCGATGGCGAAGCGGATGGCGTCTTCGAAGGTATCGAGTTTCGACATGTTTTCTCCTTGGGGGGTTCAGGTTTGATGGGGTCCGTCGGGGGCGTGACGGGGATCACCAATATTTTTCCAGGTGCAGATTGCCCGGGTCCTTGCGTGATCCGGGATCGAACCCCCGTTTCTGGAGGATGGCGGCAACATTCTCGACCATTCCGGGATGGCCGCACAGGAAAGCGTGACAGGAGTCGGGATTCGGCTTGAACCCGATCAGTCGCGGCAGCTGGGGATGGTCGAGAATGACATCGATCCGACCGGTCCAGCCGCTCCAGGTGTAATCGTTCTCGCGACCGGTGATGGCGGGAAGATAGTGAAAGCCACCACAGGCGCGGGCAAGGGATTCGAGTTCGGCGCGGTAGCCCAGGTCCCAGGAGTAACGGGCGCCGTGGATGACCGATAGGGGCCGAACAGGGCATCCTTCGCCAAGCGCGAGGGAGCGAACCATGCTCATGTAGGGGGCAAGTCCGGTTCCGGTGCCAATGAGAAGAAGATCCTTGTCGGCTGGAACCTGGTTGAGGGTGAAAACGCCCGTGGCCTTGGTCCCCATGAACAAACGATCGCCCGCCTTGAGGCAAAAAAGGCGCGGGGTCAATTGACCGCTGCCGACGAGGGAGATGAAAAATTCGACAAATTCCCGTTCCTGGCTGCCAGAACTGATGGAATAGGCGCGGCGGATCAGACGATCCTTGCGGAGGGGATCGATTTCCTCGGGGTCGGCATCGGCCAGCCTTGGGGCTGCATGGGGCAGGCCAAGGACGGTGAACTGCCCGGCCTCGAAGGAAAACGGTTCATCGGGCCGGATCCGGAAGATGGACAGCCGGGGGGTGATGTTGATCCGCTGGATGACGGTGGCATTGAAGGCATCCTTGGCGGGCGATGCCGCTGGTGGCGCTGTGACCATGAATCCTCCCTTGAGGCTCGGGGCCGGTCTTTTCCTCGCCCCGTCCCCTTTGTGTCCGTTTTTGTGTTCGTTCTTGCAAACCGGCAACCTTTCCTTATTATCATTCCCTGGCCCGTTTTTCCACCGCCATCGTCGGATGGGGGCAAAACGGAGCCACAGGATGACGAATGCCGGCAGTGATGGACGTTTTCCCGTGGACGGTTCCGTGTTATGTTGATCCGCCATTGTTCTTAACGAAGGATGACCGTCTTTTCCACGGCAAGAGCCGTCAGGGGGGAGACGCGCGGTGAAAATTTCTCGACCGCCATCATGTCCCGCGAAGTATGCCGAAGCCGCCAAACGTCACTGGCAGGATGCGGAGATCCTTTTCCTGCGGGATCGCAAGGCCAATGCCGACCAATTGTACGGTCTGGCGGCTGAATGCGCGATCAAGGCCTTGTTGGTCTCTCCCATGCTGTTGGGCAGTCCTGATTTGGACAGAAAGTTCAAGATCCACATGAATGGGAACAATCTCTGGATCGGTTTTCAGGCGCTGGCGAAGGGTAGAGGAAAACATTTTTCACTCTTGGACGAAAATTGCCCCTACAATAACTGGTTCATCGACCAACGTTATTGTGCCGATGGTACAATCGAGATAGACAGGATCCATGCTCGACGACAATGGACAGGACAGATCATGGAAGTGCTGAAATACTCCGAGACCTTGTGAGGCCGTATATGGGTATCGTTGTCTTTAATCAGGCGATCGAAATTGCCCTTTGCGCGGTGACGCAACATCTTTCTTCCTTGCCAAGAAATCCGATAATACTTCGCGACTTGCGTGGCCGTATCCGCATCGCCCTGGATGCATCGGAGGAAAATGAAAAACTTAAGAAATCATTGACCAAACTTGCCGACCAACTCCATCCCGCCCTGGGGGCGTTCACCTATGGGAAAGAACATCTTTTTCTTTTCCGTGAAGGGGTGCCCGATCCGAAACATTTTTTCAAGTCCGCCGATCTGATTCCTCTTAAGGTCGAAGGAAAAAAAACGATTTATCTGCTGGAACGCCTGGTCACGGGCCAGGACTGGGTGTCTCCCGCCGATTGTGTCAACGATCGGCAACCGCAACGGTTTACCTTCTTCGGCCTCAAGGGCGGGGTGGGGCGTTCCACCGTGGCGGCGGTTTGGGCCTGGCATTTGGCGCGGAACAAGTACAAGGTTCTTGTCGTCGATCTGGACCTGGAATCGCCCGGTGTCGGCTCGATGCTCCTGCCCAACGACAAGCTGCCCGAATTCGGTATTGTCGATTGGTTCGTCGAATCGATGGTGGGGCAGGAGGCGTTGGTCGTGCCGGCGATGGTGGGCAAAAGCACGCTGCCAGGCACCAATGAGGGATGGATCCGGGTGGTACCGGCCTATGGAAGGGGTGAAACCGACTATATGGCAAAGCTTTCCCGGTGTTACCAGGATCTGCCCACCTCCTCCGGGAGGCCTGTCTCCTGGGCCGACCGGTTGGAGCGAATGCTCGACGCCCTGGAGCAGCAGGAACGGCCCGACGTGGTTTTGCTCGACAGCCGGGCGGGATTGCACGACATTTCCGCCGTCACCGTAACCCGGTTGGGAGCGACGGCTTTTTTGTTCGCCATTCATACCCCCCAGACATGGATGGGATATCGGCATCTTTTTCGTCATTGGCAACAGCGTCATACCCGGCCCGATCAATTCCGGGATCGATTGCAGATCGTGGCGGGCATGATTCCAGACCTTGATGCGGATCATTATCTGGAAGGGTTGCGGGAAGAATTCTACCGTCTTTTTGTCGATACGCTCTATGAGGAGGGAACGGATGAAACGGCGGCATTGTTCAACTTTGATCTGAACGACCGTTCGGCGCCGCATACCCCCTGGAACGTGCGCTGGCAGATTGCCCTTCAGGGGTTCGATCCGGTCAACCGTCCCAACCGGGTGCCGGAACAGATTCTGCAAGCCGCGTTTGGCGAGTTTTTCGAACGGGCCGATCTTCTTCTGCCCCAGCTTCCCGCGTCATGACCACCGCTCGCTTTCCCGCCGCTGCGGTCCGGACGCTTGTTGAACAGGCGATCCCTCAATTTCTGAATGCCGCGGACGATGTCGCCTTCGGGATGCCGGTTCCCTTTCTTCCCGCCTCGCATTCCCGTGCCCTGGACCCGCAACAGCCGTTGGTCGAGGGGATTCGCGGTTCAGGAAAAAGTTTCTGGTACTCCTGCCTCCTCGATCCCGGTCTTCGCTCCCTTCTGGAGCGGCAACGGGATGATTTTCCCATTGCCCCCTCCGTGAAGATCCACCCCGGATTTGGCGAGCAGGTCCGGCCAAACGATTATCCGAACCAGGGGACGATGGCAGCGTTGGCGGGAAAATATTCGCGAGACCACATCTGGCGCGCCATCATCGCCCATCATCTCCTGGATGCCGACCAGAAGCCATCCGCCAGCGATTGGCATGAGCGGGTGTCCTGGATCCAGGGGCATGCCGAGGCGGTCTCCCAGGCATTTTACCAGTTGGAAGAACGGTTGGCACAAAAGAACGAACGGCGTCTGATCCTGTTCGACGCCCTCGACCGGACTGCGAACGATTGGCAAACGGTGCGGTTGATGGCGCGGGCGTTGTTGCAGTCGCTCCTGGAATTTCGCTCCTTTCGTTGGTTCCATCTCAAAGTGTTCGTCCGTCCCGATCTGTTGTCCGATCCCGGCGTCACCGCCTTTCCCGACAGTTCCAAACTGATTGCCAACAGGGAACGACTGACCTGGCCGCCACGGGATCTCTACAACCTTCTCTGGCACCATCTGGGCAACGCCGCCAATGGAGAATGGTTTCGCAACGCCTGCGCGGAAGAGTTCGGCCTTCGCTGGACCCGACAGGAGGGGTTCTGGCTGTTGCCGTCGGCGCTGCGCGACGAAGAGTGGCAACAACGGGTGTTTCATGCCCTGACCGGGCCGTTCATGGGACCGGACCGGAAACGTGGGGTTCCCTATACCTGGCTGCCCGATCACCTGAAAGATGCCCACGGGCAGATCAGCCCGCGCAGTTTTCTCGCCGTCATCCGCCAGGCCGCCCTCCATGAGACGACGCAAGGTCGGACCTTTCCCCTTTCCGGAGGGGCGCTGCGCTTTGGCCTTGGCAAGGCCGCCGAGGTGCGGGTCGTGGAAGCGAAGGAGGACCATCCCTGGTTGCCCTGGTTTCTCGAACCCCTGGCGGACCGGTCGGTGCCGCTGTCGTTTGCGGAAACAAGGCAGTTGTGGCAAGAAAAGGAGTGTTTCCAGCGGATCGGAAACGCCAGGGATGCCGGGAGGCTCGACCGCTTGCCCCGGCAAATGGACGAACCCGGCGTGCGGCAGGAACTGGAGGAGATCGGTTTTTTTCAGTCCCTGAAGGATGACCGGATCACCCTGCCCGAAATTTACCGGATTGGCTTTCGCATACGACGCAAGGGGGGCCTCGCCACGGTTTCCCCGGATCCAGAGGTCCTCCCCGCCGCAACCTTGCCCCAGACCGCGCCTGACGGGGAAAAAATGAACGAATCCTGGAACGGCCTGTACATTCTGCACCTGTCCGACCTGCATTTTGGCCCGGAAAGCCGGTTTGCCGCGATGAAACCCCAGGAATTGGCCGAACGGACCGCCGCCTCGGTCCGGGAGGTACTTCCTCCGGACCGGCGGCCTGATCTTGTGATCGTCACCGGGGACATCGCCAACCAGGCCAAGCCCGCTGAATACACACTGGCCCATGAGTTTTTCACGGTCCTGGCGGGGGCGCTGGGGATTGGCCGCGACCGGTTTGTTTTTCTCCCCGGCAATCATGATGTCTCCCGTCCTGCGTGCCTGCGGGTGGAATCGCAGTTGCGTGAAGACGACGAGTTTACCAACGCTGCCTTCCTGGCCCGGATCGAAACGGAAAAATTCGGTAATTTTGAAAAGTTTATCGAAAAATTTCTTTCCCATTCCGATCATGTCCAGGTTGTGCATCGGGGGGCCAGGATCTGGAATTTTCCCGCGTTGCGCCTGTCGGTGGCGACACTCAATTCCTGCGAAAAAATCACCCACCGGAAGGAAGAACAGGCTGGCCACCTGAGCGCCGAACAGGTGGAAGCGCTCCTGACCCAGTGGCCGGGCGCCATGGCGGCGCGGCTGAACATCCTCGCCCTGCATCACAACCCCGAATACCCCATCGATTTCAAGGATCGGGACCGGGTGCAAAATCTGGTCGAACAGGCCAGGCCGCGCCTGCTTTTGCATGGCCATCAACACGTCGGGAAAAAGGGGGTTTCCTGGGACTGGCACTCCGGGGAGGGAAGAGCCGTATTGCTGGGTGCCGGCAGCCTGGGGGTGGGCGCAGCGCAACACCCCAAAACTGTTGTCAACTCCTGCAATGTGATCACCATCACCGCCGATGGTCGCCTGGGGATCCGACCGCTCGTCTATGATCCCGACGCCATCGTTGCGGGCAAGGCGGATGGGGGACGTTTTGTCCCCACCGGGACCGAGGCCGACCATCCCATGCGCCCTTTTCCCCTTCCCGAGGGCTTTCGTGCGGAAGGAAATCAGGCGCCACCGCCCTCCTTTTCCGATCTGGCCCCTTTTCTGAACGCCTACCGCCTACGTCTCACCGAAACCCGTCCCCGCTGGGACCTGGGGCCGACCGGAACCCACGCCTTGATTCTCGGGTCGAATACCGAGGAAGTGTCCCTCGACGACATGTACCTGTCCCTGCGCCTGGGTGAAAAGGACGATCCGGACCTGCTTGATGCCGGGGCCCCCCTGTTGCCAGGAGAGGTCATCGATTTGCAACGACCCCTGATCATCCGTGGTCAGGCGGGGGCGGGAAAGACAACCTGGATTCGCTGGACGTTTCAGCGGTTGTTGCAACGGAAGGATGCCCTTCCGATTCTGGTGGAGCTGCGCCGTCTGGCCGACTACTGGGTCAAGGCTGACGAGGCGGCGCGGTCGATCGATGCCTGGCTGAAGGTCTTGCTCAAACAACAGGGATTGGGGGGGTGGGCCGATCGGTTTCTCGGGTTTCTTCAACAACCCGGTCCCATCCGTCCGGTGCTGCTGGTCGATGGCTGGGATGAACTGGGAGCGTTGGGCGATGAGTTTCGGGGGAAACTTTTGGGTTTTCTCAATGCCCATCCCCAGGTTCGTTGTGTCGTGACCAGTCGTCCTTACGGCGCCGGTCGTCCAAGCGGCGGCGACGGCTTCGGCGAACGGATCATCCAACCCTTGAACGATGGCGAAATCGAGGCGTTGGTGACCCGCTTTTTCCGTTTTGCCGTCAAAAATTCCGAGTTCGCCTGGAACGCCTCCGGTTTCATGAATGCCCTGGGACGTTCCGAGAATGCCCGGAACATGGCCCGCACCGCCCTGCTTCTGACCCTGATGTTGCTCGTCAGCCGCAACAGCCCACTGCCTGAAAAACGGATCGATCTGTACATCAAATGCGTTGAACTGCTGCTTGTGACCCTGCCCGAAATGAAAAAGGCGGGTGGCGCCCGGCCCCGACGCGGCGCCTGGACCCCCGAGGATGGCGACCAGCGTCTGCGCCATGTTTCCGCACTGGCCCATGCGGTCCAGTCTGTGGGAAAACAAACGTTTGAACGTGCCGCCGTCACCCTTTCCCCGGAAGAAATGGTCGCCCTTCCCTGGGCCATGAATGAAACCGCGGATCATAAACGTGGATTTCTCCTCTGGCTTCGTGACAGTGCCGGCATCCTCATGGAACGGTCCGATGATCGCCTGCAATTTGTCCACCTGAGCTTCCAGGAATACCTGACCGCCAAACACTTGAATGACACGAACAAGGAAGATTCATATCCGCAACTGTTCCAGGAAAGAGGGAAAAATAATTCCTGGTGGGAAACCTTGCGTCTGTGGGCGGCGTTGATCGACAAAAAACATCCCCCCAACCTTGAACCGGTACTGGAAAAATTGTTCCAGGATGAAAAAAAAGGAATCTTTCTGGCCGGGACCATCCTGGCCGATGGGTTGGGTTCGCCTTCGATCTTTGTACGGTGGACTGAACTATGGATGGAATCCCTGAATGATTCCTGGAGCGATGAAACCGACATCGTAGTCGCATACTGGGCCCGGGGCCGGATGGAGAAGCGGCGGCAATCCCTGGAAGAATCGTTGCATCAATCCGGGAAAAATGCCCCGACCTGGTTGGCGTGGCTGCGTCACGAGATGGCGGCCAGCATCATGAAACTTGCCCCCCCCCCCCCCCCTGAGTCCGATAAGATCACTCGATGGATGGTCAACCATCTTTTCGGCCAGGATACGGAATATATGCCGGCTGCCGCCGAAAGAATTCCGGCCGCTTCCTCCGTGTTCTGGCCGGGGAAAATCGCCCCGTGGGTTATATTCCTTCGCCTTGTTCCCGGTCAAAGATCGCGGCTTGGACAACACCTTCAAGTTTTGGCTGGAGTGGAGAAGGAGCGACTAAAACGTTTTGGAGGGAAATGGATTAAGTTCAGGAAAGAATTGACAAACGAAGAGCGCTACTTGGCGCGCGACTTGGCGCGCGACTGGGCGCGCGACTGGGCGCGCGACTGGGCGCGCGACTGGGCGCGCGCCCTCGACTTATCAGAGAACAAGTCGAACCATTTGACCTTCATAGTTGGAGAATTCTTCTCCCCCAGCCGCGTCAGCCCCCGGTCCATCCTCTCTACCGTGGTTAAACAACTCCTTCCCGACACCCCTCCCGAATGGCAACCGGAAATGCGCCTGTTCGGGGCAGCCTGCCGTCTTTCCTTCGATCAAAACGGCGATCCGGAACCCTTTAAAGAAGCCTTGGCGGAATACGACCGCACCCGAAAAAACGACCTTCCCCTGTGGCCTACTCTGGCCCGGCTTGTGGCGCGGCAGTTGACCGAGGAGGATCGGCGGTATCTGGATGAGACCATCCGCCATCCCGAAACACTCCCGGCCCCCTATGCCGAGGCGGTCCGGTACTGGCTCCGTGGCGACATTCTCCTCCTGGACGACAGCGAAACGACCCTGGACGCCCTTCTTGGTGTCGAACTGCCCTATTGGGAGGAGATGCCGGACGAGTTGGATATCGACTGGGAGAAGGAAGGGGATGAATCGTGAAAGGAACACAAGACATGAAATTTATTTTTTTTATTATCATGCTGTTATTTTCATGGCCCGCCCTGGCCGAGCCGGTCGCGGTGGCGGTCGCGGCCAATTTTACCGCGCCGGCCAAGGTGATCGCCGCCCATTTTGAAAAAAAGACGGGTCATCGGGTCACCCTGTCGTTCGGCGCCTCGGGAAAATTCCACACCCAGATCAAAAACGGCGCCCCCTTCGCGGTCCTGCTGTCCGCCGATACACAAACCCCGGAAAAACTGGAACAAGAGGGCATCGCCGTCACTGGAAGCCGTTTCACCTATGCCATTGGCCGCCTGGTCCTGTGGTCGGCAATGCCTGGATTGGTCGATGACCGTGGCGAACTGTTGAAAAAAGGATCGTTCAAACACCTGGCCATCGCCGACCCGAAACTGGCCCCCTACGGCGTTGCCGCCATGGAAACCCTGTCCGCCCTGGGGATCGTCGAGACCTTGCGTCCCCGGTTTGTCCAGGGAGAAAACATTTCCCAGACCTTTCAGTTTGTCTCTTCGGGCAATGCGGCGGTGGGATTTGTCGCCCTGTCCCAGGTCACGAAGGATGGGAAGATCGGAGAGGGGTCCGCCTGGATCGTCCCCGAGACGCTCCATCAACCGTTGCGTCAGGATGCGGTGCTCCTGAAACAGGGGGAAAACAATGCCGCCGCCCGCGCCTGGATGGATCATCTCAAGGGAGAACAGGCCCGGGAGATCATCCGCTCCTTCGGCTATGAGTTTTGATCCGCCATGCTTGACGCCGACGACCTGGCGGCCATCCGCCTGACCCTGGAACTGGCGACCATGACCACCGTGGTTCTCCTGCTGTTGGGTACGCCTCTGGCGTGGTGGCTGTCGCGGACCCGGAGCCGCTGGAAGGGACCTTTGGAAGCGGTGGTATCCCTGCCCCTGGTGCTGCCGCCAACGGTACTTGGTTTTTATCTGTTGATCACCATGGGTCCCCATGGCCCGATCGGCGCATTGACCCGGACCCTCGGACTGGGACACCTTCCCTTCACCTTTCCCGGCCTGGTCGTCGCATCGGTGATCTATTCGCTCCCCTTCGTGGTGCAACCGATCCAGAACGCCTTCGAGGCGATAGGGGAAGGTCCCATGGAGGTGGCCGCTACCCTGAGGGCTTCGCCGCTCGATGCCTTTTTCACCGTGGCCCTGCCACTGGCGCGACCGGGCATTCTGACCGCGGCCATTCTGGGATTTGCCCATACGGTCGGGGAATTCGGGGTAATCCTGATGATGGGGGGGAATATTCCCGGAGTGACCCGGGTGGTGTCGGTGCAGATCTATTCACGGGTGGAGGCGATGGAATACACCCATGCCCATTGGCTTTCGGGTGGGCTGGTCGTTTTTGCCTTTTTTGTCCTGCTTGCGCTTCAGAGGCTCAAAGGAACCCATGCGCCGCGGCGACTCCGCCCATGATGGCGATGACGCTGCCGATCAGCAGGACAATATGGAGGTAGTGCATGACGGGAAAAACCCGCCTGGAGCCACGGGGGGAGATTTTGCCGACCATCCGGGGCAGGACGAAGGGTTCGATGATGAAAAGCATGATCGAAAACAGGATCCAGATGCCGATCATTGCATGCAACCACCACTGGGAGCCTTGAAAAATCTGCGACCATCCGTCACGGCTGTGGATCATGAAGGCGCCGCTGGCCGCGGTCATGGCGGTGGTGAACCGGGCCTGACGGGCGAATCGTCGTTCGAATTCGTGAAATATTTTGAAGGGTTCACTCTCCTTGTCCATTCCCCGGAGGGCAGGAATCATTACCGTGGTGACCATGGCGACGCCGCCGATCCAGAAGACGACGCAGACGACATGTATGATGCGGGCTATGATGTGCGGTTCCATTGTGACCTGCGGTTTTTTGTGTTGCCGGGGCGTTGCCCCGGACCCCACCAGGGGCGTTGCCCCTGGACCCCACCAGGGGGATGATCCCCCTGGACCCGCAATCGTTTATCGGCGCCATTTTTGCGGTCCGTCGTAGGCGGCCAGGGTGGAAATCTGTTTCAGCGAGATCAACGGCCCCCCCAGACTGCCATATTCAAGCGAACTGTCGCTAGAGGATTCTGTTTTTTCAAGATTGCCATAATCCATCCGCACCATGACTGCCCCGGAAAGATCCGCCTTGCGCAGATCGGTCTGGCGGATGGAAGAGCGGGAAAGGTCGGCCCCCTGAAGACGGGCACCCTGAAAATTGGCCAGACTCAATTGCGCCGCCGTCAGGCGGGAACGGTTGAGCCAGGCATATTGCAGCCGGGCCATGCTCAGATCGGCATTGGTCAGGTTGGCCCCGGAAAGATCGGCGCTCTGAAAGGAGGCCCGCGCCAGATGGGCCCGCGTCAGATTGGCCAACACCAGATTGGCATCCTTGAGGTCGGCGCTCCACAGGTTGGTCCCGGTCAGATTGGCCCGCTTGAGGTTGGCAGCCCTGAGGTCGGCGTTGGCGAGAAACCGCCCCGACAGATCGGCCCCCGACAAATCGCAGCGGCGGCATTGATTGGTTCTCAATAATTGTTCCAAATCATCCCGATCATAGGCCCGCCCCAGCGTCGGCGTCCAGACGGCGATCCCCGCCAGAAGGATCAACCAGGAATGTTTGATCATGGGTTTCTCCCAGTTGCGGTTTAAGACAGGGAAACAGGATTCAATGTTTCCTCCAGTCATGTCGGTCGGAATCGGGGTCGGGTGAATGGAAAAGTTGCGGTGCGGCGATGCGACGAAGGTTCGCTGGTGAAGGTTACAATCCGGGCTGGATTTCAAGGCGGAAAAAAGTTTTCAGTGCCGCCACGCCCCGGTCCCTGGTCTGGACGAAGGCATCATTGTGTCGTCCGCCGATGGCCAGAAGGTGTTTTCGGCAGGTGGCGCGATCGTAAAGACGTTGGGCATGGTGAAAGGGAATGAGTGTGTCTTCGGTGCTGTGGACGATGAACAGGGGATCGACGATCGCGCCGATGCGTGCCAGATTGTCGATCTGGATCCGGGCCAGAAGGCGTACTGGAAGCCATGGATAATGATCGACCCCAAGATCGGGAATCGAGGTGAAGGTCCCCTCCAGAACCACCCCGACCGGGCGATAACGCCCCGCCAGCCACGTCGCCACCCCACCCCCCAGGGAGTGTCCGTAGAGGAGAATGTTTTTCCCCGCGATGCCACGTTGGGAGACCAGGTAACGCCACACCGTATCGCCATCGGCCAGCATGCGCTCTTCGTCCGGGGTTCCCTCGCTGTCGCCATACCCCCGATAGTCGAACAGAACAATGCTCCCCCCCAACGGACGCAAAAACAGGACATGTTGCGCCAGATGGTGCATCGAAACACCGTTCCCATGGCAGAACAATACGACAAAACGCTCGTGCGCCCCCGGGATCCACCAGGCGTGAAGCCGTTTTTCACCGTCGTCGATGACCAGAGGTTCGTAATCCAGCCCCCAGTCGCGCGGCGATTCTTCCCCTTTGCGGCCAGGAAGAAAAACCTTTCGATGCTGGGTCACGAAAAGGCGGAGGCAGGCGAACCCATAGACGATCACCCCGGATAAAATCACGCTCCCCAACCAAAACGATTCATTCATGATACCGTGCCAGAAAACCATCGAGGCGTTCCAACAGTTTTTTCAATCCCGGATCATCGACCAGTTTCACCGCCTTGCCGATCCCGAACCAGCGCCGTTCCCGTTGCGATTCGAGCCAGCGATCCAACGTTCGTTCCACGAACATGACATAGACATCCACGGTGCAAACGCCGCCCCATTTCTTGTAGCGATACCTGCCGATGGAATGGGGCAGGGTCCGTCCCAGGATTCCCGCCTCTTCCAGTGCTTCCTTGGCGGCGGAATCGGCGGGGGTGTATTTTTTTTCCACGATTCCCTTGGGGACGATCCAGCGTTTTTTCTTTCGCGAGGTGATCAACAGCACTTCCAACCCGTCCTTGCCGATATGGACGGGAATGACGGCGGATTGCCGGTAGAAAGCGTCGGGTTTGTCTCGGGCCATGGCGGATCTTTCAGCGTTTCTGAAAAGAAGTCTCTCGAAGTCAATGACGCGCCGGTCGGGCATCACGAATCACCAATTGAACCCGTTCACGTCCCTGATAACGGTTGATGCCCAAGGACCCCGCGACATCCAATCGTCCCCCCCCCGAGATCATCCCCGTCCCCAATGGTCCGGGAAAAACGTTGAAGGCAATGGCATCGAGGGTATTGTCGTCGAGATCGGCCAGATGGCATTTCAAATGCCGTTCTTTCAGGACGCGGGGTCCGGTCACACGAACGTTCTCGAAGACGAATACCGGTTCCGGATTGCCGCGACCGAAAGGTTGCATCCGTTCCAACCGTGCCACCGATTCAAAGGAAAACTCGTTCAAGCGCGTGACGCCATCGACGAGCAGGGCCATTTGAAACACCTCCTCCGGAGTGTTCTCGGCGAGAAAACGGTTGAAGGCTGCCGTGAACGGCGGCAATTGTTCCTGTCTGATGGTCAACCCCGCCGCGGCGTGATGCCCGCCAAACGCCAGCAGGAAGGAGCTGCATGCGTCGATCGCCTGCAACAGGTTGACGCCTGGAATCGAACGGGCCGAACCTTTGCCGATCCCCTGCTCGTCCAGCGCGATGACGATGGTTGGCCGATGGGTTTTTTCGGCGATGCGGGAAGCGACGATCCCGACCACGCCTGGGTGCCAGCCACGGTCGGCCAGCACATGGCCATGGATCGATTGTTCCGGTGGCAGGAGTGTCATTTGCGCGAAGGCCTGTCGCTGTATTTTTTCCTCGATGGTCTGGCGTTCCCGGTTGGCCTGTTCCAGGAAGCGGGCGATTTCCATGGCCTGTTGCGGGTCATCGGTCGCCAGCAGTTCCGCGCCGAGACGCCCCCGGCTCAACCGCCCCCCCGCGTTGATCCGGGGACCGATCTGGAATCCCACCTGACCGGCGCTGAGCCGCCCGGAAAGGCGGGCCAATTCCTGCAATGCCCGCAATCCGGCGTGTCGGGTGTGTTCGGTTGCCATCAGGCCGACCTTGACCATGATCCGGTTGAGGCCCATCAGGGGGGCCATGTCGGCGATGGTCCCCACGGCCACCAGATCCAGCAACGATTTCAGGTCCGGTTGGGGCCGGGCCTCGGAGAAAAACCCCCGTTCGCGCAACACCCGATTCAACGCCATGACCAGATAGAACGCAACCCCGACCCCGGCCAATTCCTTGTGGGCAAACGATTCGTCCAGACGGTTGGGATTGATGACCGCAACCGCCTTTGGCAAGGTTTCCCGGGGCAGGTGATGGTCGGTGACGATGACATCCATTCCCAACGAATGCGCCATTGCGACCGCGTCATGAGCGGTGATGCCACAATCCACGGTGACCACCAGCGTCACCCCTTCGGCGGCCAGGAAGCGCATCGCGGCATCGTTGGGTCCGTATCCCTCGACCAGACGGTCGGGCACATAAAGCAGGAGCTCCACCCCGAGGGCACGGAAATAACGGATCAACAAGGCGGACGAGGTGGCGCCATCGACATCGTAATCACCGAAAACCGCGATCCGCTCCCGCCGTTCCAGGGCCGTGACGATCCGCGATACCCCTTTGTCCATGTCCAGCAATCCCATGGGATCGGCCAACATGGCCAACCGGGGTTCGAGAAAGCACTGTATTTCCTCCAGGTCCATCAACTGGCGGTCGGCGAGAATGCCCGAGAAAAACGCTTCCAGCCCCGCTTCCCCGGCCAACAGCCGATGGCGCTCCGAGGGGTCTGTCCTGGTTTTCCATAGTTTCCGGGAAAAAGATAGCGGCCCCCTCATGTCAACCAAAGCTCCCGTCCCTGTTCCACGGCCATTGTCGGTCCTTTGCCCCAGGTACGCCGATTCCAAAACCATTGTCTTGAAGAAAGCTGCCGTCCCCGGGAATAGCCCCATTCGATCGACGCCGGATCGTTTGTGTTTTCATGCCGACCCATGCGTTCTTCGGCCAGCAGCAGCAGTCCCAGCCGGGCAGCCGCCAGGGCGTCCCCCAGGTGGCGGACTGTTTCATGACCGGTCCGGCGCAGATGATCGGCGGAGGTGACCGAACACTGTAGCAACACCGGTCCCGACCGCGCCGCCTGGACAATCATGTCGGTCGGCCAGGGATTCGTTGGGGTAACCGCCCCGATCGTTGTCTGTGCCCCACCCGGGTCCATCACCTTCCATCCGGCCATCCGGGCCAATCCTCCCCCGACGGGATCATCGCCGAAATAAAATCCCCGGGTCCCTGCAAAATTGTCCCGCCCGGACAACGCCACCCCTGTTCCGATGCCATGAATCCAGGGGGTGTTGAGCACCAGAGATCCCCGGGCGACCCGTTCCTGGTTGATTCGGGCGCGGGCCAGAATCATTTGTCCCGTGGTCAACACCTGCAACAGATGGCCCGCCTTGTCCCCTCTGGGCAATACCTCAAGCAGCGATCGACCTCCGACCTCATCCAGAGAAGCCACGGTGACCGGACATTCCATGGTGGTGGAAAGAATCGCTTCCCGGCCCGCCATCCCGTGAATCGTCCAGCCCAGGTCGGCGAAGGGGGCACGCAACGATGCGACAAGCGCCTGGTGTTCCGTTTCGTCCACCGGAGCGGGCATGCCCTGGACGAAGACCAGGCGATCCTGGTGGCGCCGCAAATGGGTCAAGGACAGGACGGCCCAGGTTTGGGACGGTTCGGGTGCCAACCCCGTCCCCAGGGCGGCCAGATACCCACGCGGCAGGTCCGGCCCGGAAAATAATGTGTCGCTGTCTTCGGGAAACAACATCGAAGCCATCACCCACGACATGACGGGTGCGGACCCTTTGGTTGGAAGGAGGAGACCACGACCGGTCTTTGCGGCAAACCGATGCACCTCGGGCATGACCGTGCGAAATTGGAAAGCATCATCCATCGACCCGTTCTGGAAAATGATCAATACCGCCATGTCGATGGTCCGGATCTCCCGGTCGTTACCGACCCGTCATGATGCCAAAAGAAAAGGGGGTGATACGCTCCGGGAAGGAATGCGAAGAAAAGCCCCGAGAAAAATCCCTCCGGACGTGCATTTCCGATGATGATCGTCCCGATACGACGACCGAATCCTTCTCAAGTCAAACCCGGTTCCATGCGAATGAACACCGGTTTTCCCTGGACCGTCCGCAGGCGTTCGATCGCGGACAGGCTTGCCTGCATGGCGCGCTCCAGGCAATCATGGGTTACGAGGACCAATCCGACTGCCTCTTGAGCCACGGAACGTCCTTTCTGATGGATGGCGTCGATGGAAATGCCGTGTTGCGCGAGAATGGCGGTAATATCCGCCAGGACGCCCGGACGATCGATCACCGCCAGCCGGACATAATAGGGACACTGCAAATCGGCGATGTCGTGGACCGGCAGGGGGGACAGGGATTCGGGAAGGACCGACAATGGCGGAACACGCATGGCGCCACCGGCGTTGCGATTGCGCGCCAGATCGACCAGATCGGCGACCACGGCACTTGCCGTTGGCCGTTCTCCCGCCCCCCGTCCGTGGTACATGGTCGTTCCGGCATGATCTCCTTTGACGAAGACGGCGTTGAATACCCCATCGACCTGCGCCACCATGCTCGATTGCGCCACGAGGGTCGGCTGGACCCGAAGTTCCAACCCCTGGTCGCGTTCCTTGGCGATGGCCAGGAGTTTGATCCGGAAACCCATCTCTTCCGCCCAGGCAATGTCACTGTCGGCGATCTGGCGGATCCCTTCGACATGGATGGAACCAAAAGCGGGAGGGGTTCCCCAGGCGATGGCGGCAAGGATGGCGAGTTTGTGGGCCGTATCGATACCGTCCACATCGAACGACGGATCGGCCTCGGCGTAACCTTTTGTCTGCGCCTCGGCCAGGGTGGCGGCAAAGGAAAGTCCCCGTTCGCGCATTTCCGTCAGGATGTAGTTGCAGGTGCCGTTGAGGATTCCATGAATCGATTCGATGCGATTGGCGGCCAGACTTTCCCGAATCGCCTTGACGATCGGCACGGCCCCGGCGACAGCCGCCTCGAAACAAATCTCCCGTCGATGGATTCTGGCGGCGTCGAACAGGTTCAGTCCCCGTTCCGCGATCAGGGCCTTGTTGGCCGTGACCACATCCTTGCCCGCCCGCAACGCGGCAAGGAGCAGCCGCTCCGCCGGATCCAGCCCCCCCATCAATTCGACCACGACATCCACCGCCCGATCCTGGACCAAACCATCCAGATCGTCATCGATGCCGACCCCATCGAGGTTCAAGCCCCAGGTTTTTCCCGGAGTCCGGGTCGCAACCCGAGTCAGCTTCAGGGCGATGCCGGTCCGGCGTTCGATTTCGGCGCCATTGGTGTGCAGGATCGACACGACCCCGCGGGCCACCGTACCCAAACCCAACATGCCAATTCGGAGTTCCTTCAAGGAGACACCTCCCAGTGATCAATCGGGCGACAAGGCGCCATGAACAGACACGAAACCGACCGGACTTTTGCCGTGCGTGAACCGTTCATACACCATTTTTTCCGGCACGTCATGGGAAGTCGGCCCGTTTTCGACCGTTCCTCCCTTCACTCGGGCTCTTCCAGTCCGCCCCGCTCGCGCAGCGTTTTGATCAGGGCCAGATTGGCCCGGTCTTTTTCGACCAGTTTCAGATTCATGTCGCCAAGGCGCAAGATCAGAATATCGATCAGGGAATCCTTGATCTTGAGTTGCAATCCGGGATCCACCTTGTCCACCGATTTCTTGTCGATGCGCACGACGATGACCTCTCCCAGGGCGACGACGTTGGAAATTCGTGGCTGATTGGTAATAAAGGAGACTTCGCCAAAAATGGAGCCGGCCTCAAGATAGGTGATGTGTTGGTGGTCGGCGTTGGTGATCTCGACCTCCCCGCGGACGAGAACAAAAAGATCCCGGGTCTGGTCGCTCCCCTGGACAATGATGTATTCCCCGCGCTTGTGGTGCTCCACAAGATCGGGATTTTCCAGGAGCCGATCAATCTCACCCATGGTGAATGATTGAAAAAACGGTAACTCTTTCAGGATTACACTTGTAATCATTCGCTGCCCCCAATGGCGCGATTCCATTTGATCTCTGACTCGATTGCGACCCTTTGGGCCCATTTTTTCCGCTTCCGTTATTCTTGTACCATGTTCATGCGTGAAAAAGAAACACTTGCTCCTGGTCGCGGACACGTTGGCCTGGAATGGAGGGAAAGAGGATGTGAAAATATTTTTTACATGTCAACGAAAGAATATTTTACAAATACCAAACCTCACATCATGAAACATTCGATAATTTTCTTTCAAATTGTTGAAAAACATTGTAAAAATATTTTATCCGGGTCCAGGCCCGGAAAATGCAATCTCCTCTGTAAACGGCAGTGATGGAATGACGATCAATACATGAACTCCGATGGACCAGGGGAGTTTATTTTCACGAATGATTGTCGAAAGGGATGGCTTGGCGTGTGGGAAAACGATCGGTTCGGGCCATGGAGGATCGGTGGTGGTCAAGGTCCGCGCATCGAACCCGATCCCGATGATCGATCGCCTGCCAATAAAAAGGAGTCAAAAAATGGAAACCTTTGAAAGCGTATGGAACGAACCACCCAAAACTCCGGAACAACGCCTGTGGATCGCGGTCCTCGATTCGGCGATTTCCGATGCCCTGTTCAATCGAGACCCGATCCAGAAAGAAGACGCCCGCCGCTGGTTTCGTGATGCGGGACACAACTTCAGACTCGTGTGCGACCTGGCCAATTATGACTATGGCTTTGTCCGTCGTTGTGTCATGGCCAATATCGACTGAGAAGCCAGGATCGGTCCCTTCAGGCGCGGTCGCCAACCGTTCGTCCGATGGAGCATGACAGTCCGTTACAAAAAAAATCGATAATGCAAAAATTGGGCGGATGTTGTATAACGGATAAAGAGAGGCGGCACAGTAATACAAAAATGGCACTTTGATGATCCAACGGCCTGCCTTCGATAAAGAAATGAGAATGACCGGGAACGCACTTCCCGGAACATTCCGGGAATCATCATCGTATCATGCAGGACGGGAGCAGGCCCCATGGCGGAAGATTCTGGATTGGTTACTGGCGAACTCCAACACGGACAGAACGAGGAACGGCAAAATCTTGATGACCTGACGGTCTTGCAGGAGGTCCGAACCCAGGATCTTGGAGCCGAGGAAAACATATACGCCGATGGGGAAGGGGCCAATGATCAGGCCCTGGCAGCCAACATTCAGATGGGCAGCGATCGCGGGCGCACCGAGGATGGCTTTGTCGATGGTCTCAACGCCATGTCGGGGGGGATCATCGATGGATTGGAGGTCGGACAAACGGCGGCGACGGGCGATACCTTTGAAATACCCGAGCCGAATCTTGCCACTTCCCAACCCAGGTCGGAAGCGGAGGAAAATTCGGCGGAAGGGGTCGGATCCTCATCTGGAACCATTTCCGGGGAGGAAGGGTTGAACCTTGTCCCGGACCTGGAGGGAAATCCGGGAACCAGGTCGGTCGAAACGGAAAACGAGATCGATACCACCAGGCCAGGCGCCGACGCTTCTCCCGGAGAATCTGCCACCGCTTTCCCTGAAACGTCCGTCCCTGGACCGGGTATCGCTCCCCAACAGTCCGTGGCGACGGAAACGGTTCAAACTGGGAAAACGGTCGCCGATGCGGAGCCACCCGCCGCTGCAACGCAGACAGACCCGCCGCGACAAACTCCGGAAACACCTCCGGTTCAGGAAACGTCTGCCATCTCCGAACCCGAGCCCGCTTCCGTTCCAGCACAAACGCCACGATCCACCCCTGAACCTGCCGCCGTGCCGATTTCCGAACCAGCGTCGGAACCTGTGCATACACCAGAGCCCGCTTCAGAGTCCGAACCGGTATCCGGGACAACGCTTGATCCAGAAGCGGAATCAGAGCCGGAAACGGAGCCCGAACCCGTGCCCGCGCCTGTGCCTGTGCCTGTGCCTGAACCCGAGCCCGAACCCGCGCCCGAACCCGCGCCTGTGCCTGAACCCGTGCCCACGCCTGTGCCCGAACCCGCGCCTGAGCCCGAACCAGAACCTGAGCCTGAACCCACGCCAGAGCCTGAGCCCGAACCAGAACCTGAGCCTGAACCCACGCCAGAGCCTGAGCCCGAACCAGAACCTGAGCCTGAACCCACGCCAGAGCCTGAGCCCGAACCAGAACCTGAGCCTGAACCCGCGCCAGAGTCAGAGCCTGAACCAGAGTCCGAGCCTATTGCCGATACAACCGCGGAAGCACCGGTAGTTGAAGTTGCCGATTCGAGCGGACTTGAAGATACGGCGATCGAATTAAATTTTTCCGCGGCTTTGAGCGATGTCGATGGTTCCGAATCGTTGTCCATAACCATTTCGGGTGTACCGGATGGCGCGGAATTGTCTTCCGGAATCGACAATGGCAATGGAACCTGGACTTTGGGTGCTGGCGATGTGGAGCATTTGACCATTACCCCGCCGGTTGACTCCGACGCCAATTTCACCCTTTCGGTAACGGCCACGGCCACTGAGATCAATGGTGGAGCGACGCGCAGTGTCACGGGTGTGGTTCATGTGGATGTTGCACCGGATGCCGACCCGCCTTCTCTCGTCGTCAATGATGCCACCGGGACCGAGGATACGCCGATTCCCCTGGATATTCTTGCAACGTTGGCCGATACCGATGGTTCCGAGTCACTGTCGATCACCATTTCAGGGCTTCCGGAGGGTGCGGAACTTTCGGCGGGGACACACAACGTCGATGGCACCTGGACCTTGAACGCCGGGGATCTTGAAGGTTTGGAGATCACGCCCCCCCATGATTCGGATGCCGATTTTACCCTGGGTGTGACTGCCACAAGCATTGATGGCAGTGATACCCGTACCGTCTCCGGGACCATCGATGTCTCGATCGTTCCCGATGCCGATCCGCCAACCCTGACACTTCAGGATGCGCATGGGGTCGAGGATCAGGCCATTCCCCTGAACATTCATGTCGAACTCAACGACAGCGACGGCTCCGAAAGCCTTTCCGGCAATATTGTCATCAGCAACGTTCCCGAAGGGGCGACCCTAAATCTGGGAGAAGCCGGTCCGGGAAACACATGGATTATTTCCCAGGAGGATCTTGCCGTTACGGAAACCAATGCCCAGGGAGATCCCATCTCCTGGGAGATTCCCGGATTGACCATGACCCCAGCGGAGGATAGCGATGCTGATGTCAACCTGGGGGTATCGGTCTCGATTCGTGACGGGGATGATGTCCATACCGAAACCGGTGAATTCCACATCGAACTGACGGCGGTCGCCGATCAGGCGGATATTGAAACCGGTATGGCCTCCGGAACCGAAGACAACGCCATCCCCCTGGACATCCAGTTTGCCCTTCAGGATCAGGATGGCTCCGAGTCTCTCTCGGGGAACATTGTCCTGACCCGGATTCCCGAAGGGGCGCAATTGAACGTCGGTGAGCCGGGTCCGGGTGACACATGGGTCATTTCTCAAGAAGATCTGCACGTTGTCGCCCGCAATGATCAGGGACAACCGGTGGCCTGGGAAATACCCGATCTTGCCATCACGCCACCCGAGAACAGCGACCAGGATTTCAGCCTCGGCATTCGCATCGTCACCATGGAAGGAGATGAAGTTCGGGTGACCCACGGAGAAGTCGATGTCATCGTCAATCCCGATGCCGACGAGGTTGCTTTCACAACTGCCAGCAGACCCACGGAAGTCCAACCGGAACCCAACGAACAGGAAGATCAAGGTTCCAAAGGCGGCGGGTCCAAAAGCGGCGGGTCCAAGGGGGGGGGATCCAAAAGCGGTGGGTCCGAGGGGGGTGGGTCACAGGACGGTGGATCCAAGGGGGGTGGATCAAAGAGCGGCGGGTCCGAGGGCAGTGGGTCACAGGACGGTGGATCCAAGATCGGTGGGTCCGAGGGGGGTGGGTCAACGGATGGCGGGTCCAAGGGAGGTGGGTCCAAGGGAGGTGGGTCCAAGGGAGGTGGGTCTCGGGACGGCGAATCACAAGGTGGTGGTTCAAAAGGTGGAGGATCCAGAAGTGGGGGATCCGCAGGAAGTGGTGATGTGATCGGCGAAGGCTCGACCGGTGGAGATCAAGGAACCGAGGTCGAACTGGACATTGGATTTGCTCTTGGTGACCAGGATGGTTCCGAAACATTGTCAGGAAACATCATTCTTACCGATGTTCCGGAGGGCGCCACCTTCAACATCGGACAGGCGGGTCCTGATCATACGTGGGAATTACCGCAATCGAACCTTTCCCAGACGGCGTTCAATGACAATGGTGCCCCTGTTGCCTGGAATATTCCAGGATTGAAGGTCAACCTTCCCGAGGGGGTCGATGACAACTTCAATCTGGGGATCCGGATCACCACGCTGGATGGCAACGATATTCAAGTCACCGAAGGCCAGATCGCCGTCGATGTTTTTGCCGACGCCGATTCGCAACCGGCCATACCCGAAGATGATGGAGGATCCAAGGAGGAAAGCTCTCAAGGGAGCGGGTCGAAGGATGGAGGCTCTCAAGGGGGCGGGTCCAAAAGCGGCGGGTCCAAGGACGGTGGCTCCCAGAGCGGCGGCGGGTCCAAAAGCGGTGGCTCCCAGAGCGATGGTGGCTCCAAAGGCGGTGGTTCCAAGGGCGACGGCGGTGATGCCGATACCCAGATCGTTACTGTAGGTGAAGGGGATGATGTATTGGAAGTGACCGTTGCCCATCAAGGAAACGGCACCGACTGCCTGTTCGAGGTCTACATCGACGGAGAAGCCATTGCGGGTGGACCGTTCTCAGCTGAAGCGGTTCAAAGCCAGGGGGAATGGGAAACGTTCCGTTTCGAAGGGGTCGATTTGGGAGATGGATCGCGGGTCATTTCCATCGAATCGGTCGATGATGGCGGCAACCAGGTACTGGTGGACAAGATTGCCATCAATGGAGAGGAAATCCAGGCGGAAGAAGGGGCCGACTGGGACAATGGCGATGCCAATGTTCTGGGAGGCGATGCGGTTCATGTCCACCAGGGGGAAGAAATCCATTTCAATCTGAACCTGGACGACCCGGAAGATCATGAGCAATCTCAATCGGGGGGGGCCGATGTCGATGAAGTGGAAGACCAGGGTGAAGCGGACGGTTCGGGGGGTGAGGTTGCCGGTCTGAATCTTGTGGGCGGCAGTGGCCATGATGTTTTGACGGGCGCCGCGGGCGATGACACGATCACTGGAGGGAGCGGGGATGATGTCCTGGGGGGAGGAGCGGGAGAGGATTGGCTGATGGGTGGCGAGGGAAACGATCTTTTCATCTTTGGTGATGGGGATGGCCTGGATTATGTCGATGGTGGCACGGGAGATGGCTGGCTGGATGCCATTCACTTGGAGAATGTTTCAGGTGGTCCGACGGACAACATGGAAAGCGTGGGCGACTGGACTTTGGATTCCGACAGCGCCTACACGATGGATGGCGATGGCAGCATCATTTTCGACGATCCCAACGCATCGGGGACCATCACCCTCGAAGACGGTTCCACCATCGAGTTTTCCAACATCGACCAGATTCAATGGTAGGTTCTTCGTAAGCGACAAACGAACCCCAGGGTTTTCGTCATTTTTTCTATCCAGAGAAATCCAAGGTCACCGGAACCCAATGAAAATATAATAGTATATATCATCACTTGACATTTTTGCGACCATGGCACGGATTGGGATCCAGCCAGAGCGAAAAAGGAGATCGCCATCCCTGGGCATCCAGTTCGTAATAAAACAGATTGCCATTCACCTCCATGAATTCGTAATAACTGTCCTCAAATTCACAGGTGACCTTCCATGTCCTGGGATCTAATTTCTGTACTCGAACAATATATGGGTTAATACTTCCCATATTGAATCGAGGATTGCGCATCAACAACCACAGATCATCCCCATGCGCCAACATTTTCGCCGCCGGTTCCGGGCTTCTCCATACTTCGTGCCATCTTAATTGACCCGCGGTATCGGGTTGATAGGAATAGAGCCCCTGGGTCGGAATCTTCCAATCATAATTTTTGTCGAATATTTCATACGCCACCATTGAATGATTCCATCCGCCCGGAGGAGGGTACATCCGTTCCGAACGTAGCATCAACATCAAATCTTTTTGGATATGAATCGTTGGAACTTCTCCCGTATCATCATGAACCCCATCCGCAACAATTGGCAGTTCCGTAACGCTCCCTTGGCGAAATCCTTGATCTACCGGCAACAGGCCCACCACATTCTTCCGATCGTCAACCGGCTTGCGTTCCCAATACTTGGACGAAGCAAATGTACCCACGAGATTTTTTTCGTCCTTCCATCGCAATCCTCTGCCGATGGCACCAACCCATTCGTTCTTTTCCACCCCAAAATTGACCAGGATTGTTTGATACTCGAAATCATCCGGAAACTTGACCCACATTCTGTCAAACTGGTTGCCGCCCCGCTCCGGAGCCGGTTCGTCCGATCCATACCCGGGCCAATAAACAGCCACCTTTTTCCCATCCGGCGACCATTCCAGGAGCAGTCCCAGATTGGATACCAGATGGATACTGTTATCCTTCATGCGAAAAAGAACTGTCCCCCGTTGGATGACAAAAGGTTCCAACTGCAACATGTTCTTCGTGAACACCTCCATCCCATCCGGGGAACAGGTCATGAAAAATCCCGGCCCTCCGTTCAGCGGTGGAACCTGGAACCTGGGCAGTGGAATCACCGCTCCAGTCTCGATATGCCGCCAGTACCAACGCGATCCGACAAGCGCGATCACTGCCTTTTGACCACAAGGCTCTACCCGAAGAACGTGTCGCACCAAAAGCGTTCGTCCGTTGGCATCTTTCGCGAGGGGTGGAAACAAAATTGAATCACCCTTCATACCATGAAAACTCATCCCTGATGTCGCATCCCCTTCCCCTGTGACCGTCCCTGCCGGCGCAGAGGATTGTCCCTCTTTTCCATCGGCATCGGAAGAATCAATCCAAAGGCTACCAGAAAGAGATATGATCAAGGCGAATATGATAAAAATATTATTAACGGCGGTCATATGTGCCTCCTTATCGATTCCGATATTTATAATCTTTCCAAAAACATTCCGGGAAAAATTACCCCTTCCAGGACTCAATCCCCAACACACCTGGTCGTCAATTTTCCCTGGCCATCGCCCCAGAATCCAGATGCACCGAGTCCCCTTGAGCATTCAATAATTCCAATGGGTTGGTCTTTCCCCCCTCCCACAAGACAACGTCAATTCCAACCCTCGACCGTGATGGACGCAATATCTTACCTTTCTCATTTCGGAAAACTTTCCCAATCAGATCGGACAAGACATGCCCCTCCCCACCAAAGGGGGCCACAATGTCAACGATCCATAAGTTCTCGCCACAATGCCAATCACGGGATCGAAGATGCATCAGGCTATGGATCAATCCCTTTTCCGCCTCGTCCGAAAGCCATGCCCATGTCACAAAGGCAACGGGGACATTGTCCTTGACATAGAGCTTGAACTGGCGACGACGAATGGGTTCCATCACCAAATCTTCAATCACCCCCACTTCCCACCGTCGATGTCCAGGCGATTTACTCATCAACCAGATTGCTTTTCCCAGGATCGACGCAGCGTCGGCATGCAAGGAAATGGCTTGTGGATCACCTTGAGAACTCTTTTCGTTCACTTTGACAATCTCCATTTCATATCCATTAAAATGATCCCTCAGATCGCCCCATCGGACAAGGGTAATCGATCATCAGAAAGAATCTATGAGGATCACGGCAACTTGTCAATCATGATCAGTAACGAAGAAATGATATTACAATCTTAGTTTTCACGAAAACTATTCGACTGAATCTGCATCAATGGCGCCAGCAGGTATTCAATGAGTTGCCGATCCCCGATGGTAATATCGGCCGTCACCGTCATGCCTGGCGTCAAGGAAACATCCTTCTCACGGGTCCGGAAAAAGGCGCGTTCCAGTTCAATCCGGGCAGGAAATACCATCCCCAGAGTATCATTCGCCACCGAATCACTGGAAATCGTGACCACATGACCCGTAATGGTCCCATACTTGGTATAAGGAAAAGCATCAACCTTGACCGCGGCAGTCAATGAGGGAGTGACAAAGCCGATATCCTTGTTCAGGATCATGACTTCCACTTCCACTTTCTCTCCGATCGGGACGATTACAAGAAGATTCTGGGCTGGAGTCACCACCCAGGGTATGGACCGCAAGTTGCTGCACCAATCCGGTCACGGGAGCGGTCAAAAATTGCCGTTCCAATCGTTTGCGGGCTTTTTCCAACTCCTGCCTGCCCCCTGCCTTGCGCCGTTCCGCCTCCAACAGTCGATGCAGCACATCCTGACGAAACTGAGCTTCCGTGTGATGGCGCGATTCCTTCAATCCTTCCAGGGCCAACCGAGCCTGTTCCATCCGCCCTTCTTGACTCTGCAATTCACCATGAATTTCGATTCGTTCCTCTTCGGCCTCATAATAGATCAACCATGAACCATATCCACTTTCGGCCAACTTTTTTCGTGCCGCCACCCGCTTCTCGACCAGAGGAAGACGTTGCCGCATTTTTTCCCTTTCGGAGCGGATCATCTTGATTTTCCTGCAACACCACCCCGATTTGTCGCCGCAACCATGCCGGATCCACCATGATCAGATCGACGCCATCCACCAAAACCATGCCGGATCCACCATGATCAGATCGACGCCATCCACCAAAACCCGTCCGCTCTCGGGAACGAACAGCCTCTGCATCAGTTTGACCAGGGTGCTTTTGCCAGATCCCGAAGAACCCACAACCCCCACGATCTGGCCCGGGGCCACATCCAGAGAGATCTGACGCAAGATTTCACGGCCACCCGGATGATAGCGGAAGGTGACCGCATCAAAACGGACCTGTCCCTTGATCCCCGGCAAAGAGGTTCGTCCCTTCCCCGCCACCGGTTCGGTGGGGGTATTGAGCAGATCGCCCAATCGTTCCAGGGAAATCCGGACCTGTTGAAATTCCTGCCATAAGGAGGCAATCCGCAAGATGGGACCACTGACACGCCCGGAAAGCATGTTGAAGGCCACCAGTTGCCCCAAGGTCAGGGTGTTCTCAAGAACCATGTAGGCGCCAAACCAAAGAACCAGGGCCGTGCCCACTTTATTGACAAGACTGGCGCACTGATTGGCAATATTTCCCAGGTGCGACGACCGAAAACTGGAATGGACATATCCAGCGAGTTGTTTTTCCCAGTGGGAGCGCATCTGGGGTTCCACCGCAAGCGATTTGATGGTTTCCACGCCAGCGACCGCCTCGACCAGGAACGACTGGTTTTCAGCCCCTCGTCTGAATTTGTCATCCAATCGGCGACGAAGTATCGGTGTGACAATCAGGGACAGCAGAACATAAAAAGGAATGGTTCCCATCACCACCCACGTCAGCAGGGGGGCATAATAAAACATGACCCACAAAAAAACAAAAGTGAAAAACAAATCCAAGACCAGCGTCAAGGCCGACCCGGTAAGAAAATTGCGTATATTTTCCAACTCGCGAACCCGGGCTACCGTATCACCAATGCGCCTCGCCCCAAAATAGGCCATGGGAAGGTTGGTAAGGTGGCGAAAAAGGGCCGCTCCCAATTCAACGTCAACCCGATTGGTCGTATGAGAAAAAATATAAGTGCGCAACCCCCCCAACAGACTCTCGAAGAGGGAAATGAGCATCAGGCCAACGATCATGACGTGAAGCGTGGTATAACCATGATGCACCAGGACTTTGTCGATCACTACCTGGAAAAAAAGCGGCATCACCAGGGCAAACAGTTGCAAAAAAAATGAAGCCAACATCACCTCGCCGAAAAGACGGCGATGTTTGACGATTGCAGGAATGAACCAGGTGACATCGAAACGACGCGCCGCCCCTGTTGCCTGGGCACGGGAAACCAACAGGAGCAGATCTCCTTGCCACCGTTCCTCAAAGGCATTGCGCGACAGAGACACCGGACGACCATGAAGCGGATCATGAAGCAGTACCATGTCCGCGGCCACCTTGGCCAGGATCACAAAGTGTCCCTCATGGAACCGGGCAATGGCGGGCAATGGGGTTGTTTCCAGCCGTTCCCAAGTGGAAACAAGATGCCTGGCCTTGACATCATGACGCTTGGCACATCGCAACATGTCTTCCATGGTAAAAAAACCATCCGCTGGACCGTGTTCATGACGCAAATGATCCGGATCGGCGGCCAACCCCAAGGCGCGAAACATCAGCGCCAGACACGCAAGCCCTGTATCGATCCCTTCTTCCGAGGTGGCACGGGCGGAAGACACTGGCGCAACCATCTCTCCTTTTTCACGGGTCCTGTCCTGGTCGGAAACGGAAGGACCTTGAGGGAGAGAAGGCAACTCAGGGGACATGGTGCTGCTGCCACGATGCAGCCAACACCGGTTCCAGGGTGTTACGGTATTCCTGTGAAAGGCTGGTCTCTCCCTGAGCGGGTGGGGCAAACGCCGCCATGGCGTTGACCAATTGCTGAATCTGCGATTCCAAAAGATAGGCCCCCGAGGTCGTTTCGATACGATCCACACGGTTGGCCGCGTCGGCATACCATCCCTGAATCGTGGCCCCATCGGAAGTTCCGATGATCTCCATACTCAGATCATTACCATTTTGACGGAACCAGAGCTGGTCCCAGGCGATACCGTCTTCCAGCCAGATCTGATCGCCCGTTCCCGTTTGCCCGGCGTTGTTCACCAGGTCCTGTCCACCGCCACGACCGATTCGATATTGGTCCGCGTTCGCCCCGCCCGTCAGAAGATCGACCCCACCACCACCGATCAGGGTATCGACACCACTTCCCCCCATCAGAATGTCATTGCCACCCGCACCATCCAGCAGATCGTCTCCCGCGCCGCCATCCAGGACGTTGATGGCCGAAGAACCCGTCAAGGTATCACCCTGCTGCGATCCGGTCAGGTTTTCGATGGTCGTCAAGGTATCTCCCTGAGCTTCCCCACCACTGCCCGAACCCGACGTCAAATTCACGGTCACGCCAGTACCGGACATCGCGTAGGAAGCGGTATCGGTACCATTGCCACCGATCAGAGTATCGGCCCCATCACCACCATAAAGGGTGTCGTTTCCGCCACTTCCATCCAGCCGATCGTTTCCAGCCCCTCCTTGAAGGACATTGGCCGCCGTCGAACCGGTCAGTGTGTCCGCCGACAGCGATCCGGTAAGGTTTTCGATGCTGACCAGTGAATCCCCCTCCGCGTCACCACCGGAAACGATTCCCGTACCCAGATTGATGGTAACCGCTCCGGCGGATCCGGAATAACTTGCCGTATCGATCCCACTGCCCCCGATCAACGAATCGGCGCCACCACCTCCCATCAGAAGATCGGCCCCGTTACCGCCCTCCAGGAATTCCTGGGCCGCCGATCCGATCAAGGTATCGGCATACGCAGACCCGATGACCCGCTCAATGCCGGCATACGCATCCCCTTGCGCGTCGCCACCCGTCCCGGACCCCATCGTCCAATCGACAACAACCCCCGCCGTGGAACTTTGATAGCTGACAAAATCGAACCCCTCCCCGCCATCCATCTGGTCGGCGCCGCCATCCCCATAAAACCCGTCGTCCCCGGAACCACCCGCAAGGACATCGCTCCCGGCGCCCCCATACAAGGAATCGTTGTCGTCTCCTCCCCACAAGGTATCATTGTCCGCCTCGCCACTCAGAACATCCGCCCCCGCCCCCCCTTCCAAAAGGTCATTCCCATTCCATCCGAAGAGTTCATCGGCGCCGGTACCACCACGCAAGGAATCATGGCCGTCGTCCCCCGCCAGGACATCATCGCCCGCCCCTCCCTCCAACAGATCATCTCCGGTCCAACCATACAAAGTATCCTGCCCCTCCCCTCCGAAAAGCCGATCCGCCCCCGCATCCCCCGCCAACAGATCATCACCCGTCGCGCCGAAAAGATAATCGTCGCCCCCATCGCCTCCCAGAGTATCGTTGCCCTCGCCGCCGAGAAGGGTATCCACTTCCGCGCTGCCGTACAGGGTATCGTCGGTCGAGGATCCCGTGATCACTGCCCCCCGGGGGTTGACCGTTATCTCCGCCTGAAACGGGGTCACCGTCATCCCATCACCGATTTCATAAAGTAACGTCATGGTTCCCAGATATCCCTCCTCGGGAATCAGAGTCCAGGAACCGTCGCCGGAATCCACCACGATTCCCTGGCTCAGTGATCGGTTTCCCACGGAAAGTAAATCCCCATCCGCATCCGTGGCCCCCTGCAACAAGGCGGTATCGGTCAAAAGAAGGGCATCACCCAGATTGATTTCAAACGAAAGCGGATTCATTGATACAGGGGCATCGTTGACCGGGGTCACGGTCACACGTCCACTGGCAGCGATGGAATATTCTCCATCGTTCACCTGCCAGGAAAGGGCCACCTCCCCATGAAAATCAGGATCCGGATCATAACGCCACACACCATCGCCCACATGGCTCAATGTCCCCGAATCGACCGTCAACCCCGACACCACCAGAAGATCTCCATCGCCATCGACACTGCCGGTCAACAGATCCACGGCCAGGATTGTCCCGTTTCCATCCTCTTCCAGGGTCCATTCCGGAACAAGGGTCACGGTTGGGGCATGATTCACCGGCGATACGGTCACCGAAGCGCTGGCCCATGTACTGGCGCTGCCGTCATGCACCTCGAAGTCCAGGGACAGGGTACCTGAAAAATCGACTGCGGGATTGAGCAGCCAGGTGGTTTCATTGAGCTGCGTCAGCGTTCCTCCCGTTGCCAGGACAGAGGTCACCGACAAGGAATTTCCTTCAAGATCGACCGCCTGGGCCAGGAGTTGCTCGCGAGTGATGGTCAGGTTCTCTCCCTGAAGAAGCGACCACCCGGGATGCGCCGACACGATCGGGGCATTGTTGGCGCCATCCAGGTACAGCAGGCGATCGGCAAACTGTAGCCGCTCCACATCCACCAACCAATCCTCCCCATCACCCCCGCTCCTGGCCGAAACCTGCATTCCATCTGCCGTTGCAGTGAACCGATAGTCACCCGCGGCATGGGAAAACCAGGCCGTATCGATGCCCGCCCCCCCCAGGAGGGTGTCATCCCCCGCCCCTCCCGAAAGGGTGTCGGTTCCATCTCCGCCAAGAATGCGATCGCCTCCTCCTTCACCCGATAACAGGTCGTCCCCCAGGCCACCGTACAAGGCATCGGCCTCATCACCGCCCCACAAGGTATCGTTACCCATCTCCCCCGACAGCACATCCCGTCCTGCCCCCCCCGACAACACATCGTTCCCTCCCCATCCGTAAAGACGGTCATGGCCGCCACCGCCGGAGAGCCAATCGTCACCACCACTGTTCCCATCGGAGGTACCCGCCAACAGGGGATCGCTTCCCCCCATGAGAAGATCATTTCCCTCGGTCCCCGACAGGGTATCGGCCATCGCCGTGCCGACGACGACGGGCAGCATTTCCTCCCGGAGAAGATTGTACGGAAACTGTCCATGAAGCAGTTTATTGATTTCGGGAAAGCCATCGAGAAGGACAGGATAGGCATTCGGCAAAGCGCCAAATGCCATGGCCGCATCGAAATAGGCCTGGACATCACCATAAGCACCGCCGGTAACGTTGGGATAGTCGATGGAAATGATCTCCACTCCGCGCTCCCGAGCCATATTCAGGTAATTGAAATCGGTATCGAGATAATCCCCCACGACCGGTCCGTTCTCGCCATACCAGGTACATTCCTTGGCCTGGGCGGAAATCACATCGATGTAGCTTTTCCCCATCGGATCGGTGCTCTGAGAAAAATACAATTCCATGCCATTGTTGGCGACCAGCTGGAACTCAGGAAAGTCGGTGCGAATGGTGGTTGCGAGTTCGATGACAAAACGGGCCATCTCCTCCATATAGTCGATTCCGGTCAGGTTGGAATGCGCCTCCCACTGGGCATAGGCATCCAGGACATCAAGAAAAACCCCATCGTACCCCTGTTGGGCAATCTGACGCACCTGATCGATACGCATTTGTTTGTATTGCGGATCCCAGTATTCGATCAGACGGGCTGCGGGAAAATTTGGATTGGCAAAATGACTGCCCATGGCGTCCGCGTTGCCTTTTTCCGCACCCGGGACCTGGTCCATCTTGTCATCGAGGACAATGGACAGGGGATCGCCG
>JADGCV010000039.1 GCA_015228815.1 Magnetococcales bacterium
TTCAAGGTGGAACTGGTGGTGACATCGGCGGCGCTGACGATGGTGATGGCGCCCAGTGATTTGGTCGAGCCGACCGCTCCGGTGAAAAGGATGTTGCCTGTGCCTGCGGTCAATCCCAGGGTTTCGCTGCCCGAGGTGCCATCGAGGGTGGTGCCGAAGGTGATGGTACCCGCGCCGCTTCCCGTGGAAAGCAGGGTGTTTGCTGTCAGGGTGATCGCCTTGGCGAAAGAGATGGTATCGTTGGTGGTGGTGATGTTGCCGCCGATGGAGAGGGACCCGGCGCCGTTTTGGGTGAACGAACCGTCCAGATCGATGGTCTTGTTGGCGGCGATGCTCGATACGCCGGAGTTGGTCAGGGTCATCGGTCCATTGGCCGCAGCCGTTCGCGTATCTACATTGCCGTTGATGACAAAGTTGGTTCCGGTCAGGGAAAGACCGCTGGTTCCATGGACGGTGACGGTATCCGAGAATGTGGTCGTCCCCGAGCCGGCTAATTGTGTCAATGTGTCCAGGGTCATGGTGCCATTGACCGACGTATTTTTTGCGCTGTTGATGGTCAGGGTACCGAGTCGGGTATTGCCCCCGACCGCTGCGGCAAAGGTGATGTTTCCGTTCGAACCGGCGGTCAGGGTGAGGTTTTTATTGCCATCGATGGTGCTGTTGAATTGAATGTCACCCCCGCTTCCTGTTTCGTTGGTGACCAGGGTGAAATGGTTGTTCATGGTCAGTGCCGAACCGAAGGTGATTCCTCCGTTGGCGGTCACCGACAGGGTGGTGCTGGAATCGATGACGCCGTTGAATGTCACCGTTCCGGATCCGTGGCTTTGCGTGATTGATTTGGCCTTGATTCCCGATGTTTGCACGGTGCCGGCGGTTTCGATGGTGACATCGCCGAGACGGGTCGTATTCCCGATGGCGCCGTTGATGGTCAGGTTTCCCGTGCCGGCAGTCAGAGTGAGGTTCTGGGTGCTGTCGTTGGCGCCGTTGATGGTTCCATTGAACACCATGTTGCCGTTACCGCCGTCGGTTTTCAACGCACTGTTTCCGCCAATTTTCAGGGTGGAGCCGAGCGTGAGTCCACCATTGGACGTGATGTTGACCGTGTTGCTGGCGTCAACGGCGCCACTGATCTGGGTGGTTCCGGTTCCGGAGGTATGTGTGATTCCGCCGACGGTCAAACCGGCTGCGGTCACATTTCGGGCATTGCCGATGGTCAGGTACCCGGTGCGCACAGTGGTGCCGACATTGCCGGAAAGGGTGATGTCACCGGTTCCGGCGTTGAGTGTCAGACTTTGACCTTCACTGGTGGTTGCGTCGATCGTGCCGCCAAAGGTAATGTTTCCGCCACCGCTTGTTACAGTGACGCCGTTGGTCAACGTGGTTGCCGCGGTCAATTCAAGATGGGTGTTGTTCAGCGTGAAGTCGGATCCAAGATTGATGCCGGTACTTGGATCCATCTTGAGACCGAAGGTCTGGCTGCCAAGGCTGAGATTGGCGTCGGTGGTGATGGTGTGACTTTGAATGGAACTGGACGATGTGCCACTGCCATCGGTTCCCCGGGTTGTTGCCTTCCCGACCGTTACCGTACCGGTAGAGGTGATTTTTTGCAGTTCCGCCAGCGACAGGGCGCCACTGCCGATGGTAAGGTTTCCATTTGTTCCGCTGCGTGACGGGCCGATGGAAATAGTGCCGCTGCCGGAGGAAATGGCGCCACTGATGGAAAAGTCGGCCCCGATCAGGGTGACGGACCCGCCATTGGTGGTCAGGGAACCGGGCGTGGCGGCGATGGTCAAGGTTCCCGTACCATCCGCCGCCCCGGAGGTTGAATGGGGAGAATCGGCTTCAAGATGGATGGCGGCATTGGTGGTGGTCAGGCCGTTATTGACGGTGATGTGCCTGCCCGCCTGGGCGGTCAGGGAGTAACCGGAATTGAGGGTGACGGCATCATTGAAGATGATGTCGTTCGACGCCTGAAGGATGATATTGGCGTTTGCGCCGCTGAGCGTGGCCGGGGCGATGATCGATGCGCCACCGACATCGGCATCGCCAAACTGATCGACCTCGGAGGTGTTTGCATTGGCCCCAGCGGTGGCCACGGTGATGTCGGTCGGGTCGAGCGATAATGGCCCCGTTGTCCCTTTGGGAGCGCGGGTATCCACCGTTCCGGTGAAATCAAGATGCTTCCGGCTGGAGGTTTCGACGGAACCGCCGTTGCCTGAGGTCTTGCCGCCGCGTGCGGAAATATCCCCGCGAAAGGCGGTCCTTTGTTCCGACCATACGGTCACGCGACCACCGTTTCCCGATTGACGGGCGTCGGCGCTGATCTTCGCTCCCTTGTCGATGATGGTCTGGCTGGCATTGACAATGGCTGGGTTGTTTCCACCCCGGTCACCGCCGATGCGAACCTGACCACCGCCGGTGTTGCCCGAGGCCATCAGATGGGTGGAGTCCCTGAGCCGGACCTTGTCGCCAACAACGTCGATGCTTCCACCCTTCTCTCCATCGTTTTCCCCGGAGACGTCAACCGTACCGTTGACATCCGCCATTCCCCCACCGGCATGAAAAATGACTTTCCCTTCCTTGAACTGGACCATGCGCGCTTCGATGTGTCCCCCCATGCTCACCACCGAATCGACGACCGAGCTGGCGGCATCGGCGGTCAACAATACACTGCCGCCGTCGGCCTGAATGGTGCCATTGTTGAGTACCTTCACGGCCTTTCCCACCTTCGACGAGGGATCCGGGGCAAAACGGACCAGTGGATCTCCGGCGAAATTCAGGGTGAAGGCTTCTCCCGCCGCCAGGGCGACGCGCCCCAACCTGGCCTGGATCAGACCGGAATTTTCCACATGGGATGCGGCAAGGACTGCCGAACCGCCGGGGGAAATGGAAATGACGCCACGATTGACGACTTTGCCCGTGTCTTCGTTGGACAGGGCATTGAACGACCAGTTTCCCGAATGAAAATTATCATCGCTCAGCCAGCGTGTGGTCGCGGTCAAGCCACCGACATTGACGGTGGCTCCCTCATGAAAAAGAATTCCATGAGGATTGATCAGGACCAGATGGCCGTTGGAACTCAATAAACCGCTGATGGAGGAAAAATCGGAACCAAGGACTCGGTTGACCAGGATGGAACCGGTCGATGGTTGGGTGACGATGACCTTTTCATTGGTGCCGATGTCGAATGATTTCCAATCGACAAGGGCGCGCTCGCTGGCCTGGTCAATATTCATTGTCGATGGGGACTGCTGAATGTTCACGTTGCCCGAGACGGTTTCTCCTCCCGTAGGTAGGGCATGGCAGGTTGCCATGATCCCGTAACCAAGTCCGAGTCCAGAAAGAAAGACCAGGTTCCGCAAGACGCTTTTTTTCGATCCTGCGGACAATCGATCCGGTCTTTGTCCAGGATTCTTCATGCGGCATGGCAATGTGAACATGTTTATGTCCTTTTTTCGGAAATCAAAAATCCGGGACAAAAAACTGGAGCGCAAAACTCCATCGAAACTCGGGCCTGTCCGAGTCCGGATCGGCCATGGAATCGTTCAATGGCCACGCCAGGGACAGTTGCGATGAAATTTGTTCAATAGGCAGAATGGGGGAGCAATCTTTATCTCTTTCCTTACATTTTTCGTATCTTGGTTTTTGATCGGGTTGCCAGGACACACCCAATCCGCTACCGCCCGAAAGAAGATATTCGTTTTCGGTTCCAAGCCGTTGGCTTTCCAGGTCTCTGTTCCAGGTTTGCGCGTATTCGGTGAAGGCAAATGGTTCGAGCTGGAAACGATGCATCAGATGAGATGCGAACTCTGGGTCATTTTCTGCATTGCATTGCATCAGTAACGGATTGCACATTGTGTATGGGGATCGGTTCTCCAATGCGAGAAGAACTTTCCATCCGAATTTTCCCCTCAGGGCGATGCCACTGTCTCCTGATATTTTTCCTGTCTCATAGGCCGATGCAAACATTCGTCCGCCATAAGCCACTTCTTCAGATGATAGAAGTGGCTGTGTTGCGTATTGTGCAATGGAATCTGCGGCAATATAAAATCTGTTGGTACTTTTTTGGGTAAGAAAATTTACTATCGATGGCCAAAGTTTTCTTGTATTTTTATCACTAAAGCTTTTGCTAAACTCGCGCAACAAGTTTACTTCAAAGTTGATCTTTGTAAAATCAGGTCCGGCTTCAGGCCTCGATGTCATGGCGGACCTGTCCTCACTGTACATTCCATGCAATCTGAGGCCATGAGAAATTTCCGTTCGGATTCCAAGATTATAGGTTCCGGGAAGAGCATTGTCTTCATCCTGGAGTTCAATGATATTTCGTTGACGATCGAAGGATCCACCGAGGAATGCCCTTGCTACTTCATCATGAGCAAAAATGCGTCCGCCAAGCATTGAATCCACATTTGTAAAATGCAATCCCGTTTCAATTTTCATTTGACTGTATCGATCGCGTGGTATGTTCAATCCAAACGCAATTTCTTCCTGGTGATCATCGACGATGACATCCAATGGGCGGAATGTTCCTCCAAGATTTGCATTATCCGTGGATACCCCGATCCGACTGTAATAGCCGGCATGTCCGATCGGAAACAAGTAGCCGAGTTTGTTGTATGAAAGCTCTTCATCAGGGATCCCGGCAAACATCCAGGAGAGTTGATCTCCTGGAGTTGCAACATAATTGACATCAAGGCGATTCCATCCGATGACAGGCCCCATCGCCTCACTGCCGGAATTATCCGCGCCGGTGGTCCATTCAATTCGTCTCAGTTTCCAATTGACGGTCATTTCGGTGGTGTTTCCAGTGTTTGGCTTGCCATCTTTCAGAGGAGGTGTAAGGACAGCCTCTACATCGATTCCTGGCAGTTTGTTGGCCATCGATAATGTGCGATCCAGGGTCAGACGTGATAGTGGATTTTCTTCTCTCAATGGTCGCAGTACTTCACATATTTTTTCTTCAATCTTTCTATTATTTGATGCAGTATAGCATTTATATGGTTCATTTCTTTTATTTTGTTTATTATTCGCAATCATTTCAAGATGACTGTTAGCTCGAATTACATCGTCACCAACTTGGATATTATTCTTTTTCATTGACTCCAGGATTCTTTTTATTGCCGCATGATTATCTTTAGTAACGAGTCTATTGATTAATTCGATAAAGTGTGCTTGCCTTATCGTATCACTATTAAATCTATTTTCCTCATACATATTAATAAGTTCTTTAAAATTGTCATTGCCTGGCTCCATGTTCATGACGTTTTCAAAAATAATTTTAACGAATTGATCGGTTCGTTCATTTTCCGTTAAGAATTTGATGATCAATTGGATCGCGAGCCTTGTTACTATTTCCGGGTTATCTATAGATATGTCTGAAGTTGAAACTTGGTTGAATGAATCAATAACTGTCTTGACAAGAGATGCCCTTTCTTCTTTATTTGAACTACTGCTGCTTATTTCTATATCTCCTACTTTTCCGATAACAAGATGTACCTTAACAGGCTTGGCATTGTTATCTGCAAATTTTTGTGTACCATTGTCGTTCGTATCTATTATGTCCAGACTATTGGGAAGAAAAGACATTCTTGATAGAAAGTAATTGTTTGCATCTTTATTTGAGAAAAAAAAGTCAAAAAATATTGACTTTTTATCTTCATTGTGGACTTGATCGTCGTTTCGGCTACCAGATGAATGACCATGACCGCCTAGGTGCGTATCTGATTGGGATGATTCAGAATTTTTTTTGGCTTCCCGACTGGTTTGGTCGCTTTGGCCGGAACGATGATCGAGGGCTTCATTGTTAAAAACACATTTATCCTTCTTTGGATCTTGTTCGTTTCGAAGTATCATTGTTATACATTTTACAAAATCGATAACAGATGATAGTTGCACCGATCGCACATTTCCATCATCTGAAATAAGGTTTAGTGTTTCTTTATTATTTTGTGTCGCCAGGCATTTTTTTTCAGGTTGTAATTTTGAGGAATCATTGAAATGTTTACCAAACAACATTTCAAGATTTTTCTTTGGCAATCTTTTGACAGCCGTTCCAGTGTAACCACTAATTTCTATCCCACAAAATTTTATATTTACCTCACGAAGCCTGCTATCGTCGGCAAACAATTCAGCTTCTTCTGGTATTTCTCTAGTGGTACTCGTCGTTTTAGATGAGCTGGCAAAGCGCCCGCCATCGTTTGCATGCGCACTATTGAATAGTCCAGGATGAACAAGAAGAAAAATATGAACGATAATAAGCAGGGTTGATATTCTTAAGCCAATTAACATGGTTGTTTCCTTGAGAAAAATTGAATGATATTGATAAATGATGGATCAATCATGTACAACGATATTGGTCAACATGATTATGAAAGTATTTCCAATAATCATTAAAAATATACTAGCATCGCAATCATAATGTCAAAGGAAAATTTTATTGACATGGTTCATTATTATTGAAACTTGATATATTCATGTTTCCGTTGCATTTCCATAAAGAAATTATTAGTAAATTCAATAACATGACTGAAATGTTCTTGGCGATTGATTGACAGATATGCCACATGCTGTTCAGGGAAGAGCAGGATTTGGGACGGGCGATGACTGTTTGATCACGGTGGAGGAAATGCCGTTCGGGTGGGTTGATGCCTTCGATTCTGTTTGATGCATGTCCCGTGGATTTCGACTTTTCCTGATGATGGGGGTATCATGGCCACGGAAATTCGACGCCAGGAGGATGGTCGCTCCTGGTCACTTCTGCCCTGTCTGGAGTTGCAGCATGCGCTATTGTCCGCAATGTGGAAGGGAAACGATCATGCGCACCGTGGATCGGCGTGAGCGACGGGTGTGTCCCGATGGGGCGTGTGGGTTTGTGTTCTGGAACAATCCGGTGCCGGTGGTGGCAGTCATCGTCGAGACGACGGAGGGGGTGGTGCTGGCCCATCATGTCTCCTGGGCGCCCGGGAAATTTTCCATCATCACCGGGTTTCTCGAAGCGGGGGAAGATCCGGCTGCGACCGCCTGTCGCGAAACCCGGGAAGAATTGGGTTTGACGCCGCGACAACCCACCTTGATCGGGGTCTATCCCTTTGCCCGTTCAAACCAGGTGTTGCTCGCCTATCATCTTGTCGCCGAGGGAGACATCATCCTCAATGAGGAGCTTGACGCCTTCAAGATCATTCCCAGGAATAAAATGAAGGCCTGGCCGTTTGGAACCGGCCTTGCCGTTGCCGATTGGCTGAAGATGATCGGGTTGACCCCGGGAAGGGACGGCGCCCTTCCCGGTCGCACTCTGGAGGAAAAACCTTCGAAGATTTGAATCTGGTGTCGGCTGGGGATTGATCCGTCCCTACCAGCGAATCTGATCGATGTCGGTAAAATCGATCTGACTGCCGTCGAACAGTTGTATGGTTCCCGATGCGTCGTCCTGGGTGAAATCGATGGTATGGTTGTCCATGTCGATGGTATAGGCGGCATCGGTATCCAGGGTCCAGTCACCGATGTCGGCCAGATTGCCCGACGGTCCATCCTGGAATCCCTGCAATTCAATGCTGTCGATCCACCCTTCTTCAAGGCCCCCGGAGACGGTATCGTGTCCCGAACCGGTACCGAAGATGAACAGGTCGTTTCCTTCGCCACCGTCCATCACGTCATTCCCGGCCCCGCCATCCAGCGTGTCGTTTCCTTCGCCGCCCGAGACGGTATCGTCTCCGGCTCCCGCATTCAGAAGATCGTCACCACCCAATCCCGAAAGCACATCATCGCCGGATCCCCCCTCGATTTCATTGTCGCCCTCGTGTCCGGTGAGGCGGTCGTCATAGTTGGTACCGGAAAAATCGATCTCCGGCGTGACATTGACCGTGGTGGTTGTTCCCAGGGCGTTGCCATCGGCATCGGTGACGGTCAGTTGCAGCGAGTCGGCGGCGTGACTTTCGTTGAGGGCGGCATCCAGTTCCACGGTCCAGGTATGCAGGCCGTCGCCAGTGGCGCTGTGATCGACGACCTGGGCATAGCCGTACTCATCGCCTTCGATGTTGAGCTGAATGTTGCCGACCGCCTCCTGAATTCCCGCCCGTACCGCCTCGACCAGGTTGTCGGAGGTCAGGCTTAATTCGACCGTCGCGCCACGCCCCAGTTGCGAGACAATGTCATCGTAGAATCCCAATTCATCCAGGTCGGCCCAACCATCGGCGACGAGAAAGATGGGGATGATGTTGGCAGCCTCCAGATTGGCAGCGCATTGGGCGATTTCCGCGGCGGTCGTATCGGAGGGGGCGTCGGTCGCCACGATCACCACTTTGGGCACCCCCGCTCGAAAACCATATTGGTTGTTGATCGCGGCGATGGCAACATCGTTCAGGGCAGTGATCTGGTCTTCGTTGGGGTTGCCACCCTGGCCGCCATTCGCCGAATAGCTGTCATAACCATGGCCGGAGGTGGTCCCGTCCAGATAGGACCCGGTCGAATCCGCCTGTAGATTAAGGTCATGAATCAGTCCGTCCTGTCCCGAACTGTCGGCGCCTTTGACAGGATCCTTGAAGTAGCCGAGACCAAATTTGGTGTCGGGTACCAGATCGTTGACCCCCTGGACCAGGTTGTCGAGAATGCCGAGGTCACTGGCGTCATTGCTCGAACCTTGAGTGCCACGGATCGTCGCGATGTCATCCTTGTAGGACCCGGTCAGATCCTGGAGCAGGTAGACATCCAGGGCATCGGGGAGACTCCCTGCCGGCGCCTGGGCGGTGATGGTCAGGGTGATGGTCCCTCCCTGGGGATAAAGATCGGCATTGACCGTGTCGGCGACGCCATCGCTGGTGCTGATCGTGGTTTTATCGGCGGTCGAAGTGGCTCCGGGCCAGGTGTTTCCACCTTCGAGAACTTCCTGAACGTTGATCGTCGTTCCGACGCTGATGACCACAGATCCGGTATCGGTATTGCCATTCGGGTCGGTGACCGTATAGGTCAAGTTTTCCACGCCGGTGAACCCTTCCTCGGGGGTATAGACCACCTGACCGTTCACGATGGCCACGGTTCCGTGCTGCGCCCCGGAAACGTTCTGAATGGACAGCGCTTCTCCCGTGGGACTCGTGTCGTTGGCCAGGACGTTAATCGTGACCGGGGTTCCGGATTGCGTCGAACCGGTATCGTCCTGGGCATTGGGATCGAAATCATCGGTGAAATCGACGGCCACGGCTGCTTGAACCGATTCGCTGTCACCATCGTTTTCGGTCGTTGTGGCCGTGACGGTGAGGTCGAAGGTCGGATCTCCCGTATCCTTGGGGACGGTGACGGTCAGACCGTTCAGATCGGCGGTTGTCAGACTCCAGGATCCATCCGCATTGCGTGTCCCCGCTGAAAGTTCCGCCTCCGCCGGCAGTCCCTGAAGGGTCAGGGAAAGGCTTTCCGAACCATCCAGGTCCGTGAGCGCTGATTCGATGGTCAGCGGCGCCCGGTATACTTCCTGGTCGGCCCCTTGCGCGTCCGCTTCGACGACGATGGAGGCCAGTCCGATGGATGCGGTCAGTTCGGGGGCATCGGCAACGCCGGTGACATTGACCTGGAAGCTCCCTTCGGTGGTGACCAGTTCGCCATTTTCCGTGGTGGAAACACGAATGCCCACGGAAAAATCGGCATTGGAATCGGCGGGTGGCGTGATCGTCAAGCCGGGAATCGACCAGGCGATGGGAGTTCCCGCAGCGTTGGTGGCGGTTGCTGCAAGGGCCGACTGCGGAATTTCCCACGTACCCGCCTCGGCTCCGGCGCTGCCGATATTCAAAATGGCTCCGTCGGGAATCTGGGTCAGGATGATGTTGCCGGAGAGGGACTCCGATCCATCGGTATCGTTGAGGGCCAGATCGATGTCCAGGGCAATGGGGGTATCTTCGGATCCCGTCGCATCGTCGAGTGTCAGAACGGCCTCATCGACCGAGCTGTTGACGGTGACATCCAGGGCATCGGTGAAGAGACGTGAATCCTGGTTACCGTCGATGGTGCCAACCTGGATTCCCAGGGAGAAGTCGGTCGCATCGTTGGCGGGTGGCGTGACCGTCAATCCGGGAATGGACCAGGAAATCGGGTCTCCCGTTGCATTGGTGGCCGTGACGCTCAGGTGTTCCTGGGAAATGATCCAGGTATTGCCTGCCCCCGCAACTCCGATGTTCAGGCTGGCACCATCGGGGACACCGGTAATGATGATGTTTCCCGACAGGCTTTCGGAGCCATCGATATCATTCAGGCCGATCTGAATATCCAGGGGAATGGCGGTATCTTCACTGCCGGAAGCATTGGCGGCGGTCAGATCGATGTCGTCGGCGACGGCATCGACGGTAACATGAAGGGTGCCGCTGACCGAGGCCGTGTCACCATTGCTTCCTTCGGTGGCGATGGCGGTGATGGACAGATCGAAATCGGTATCCGAATCGGCTGCCGGGGTCAAGGTCAGTCCGTCAAGATCCTGGGCGCTCAGGGTCCAGGTGCCGTCTCCGTTGTCGATGCCGGCCGAAAGGTTGGCTCCATTCGGAATTCCGGACAGGGTGATGGCCAGGGTCTCCGAGCCATCCAGATCACCCAGGGTTGCCGAAAGATCAAGGGCAATGGGCTGGTCCTCATTGCCGGTGGCGGGATTCAGGACCAGGACCGGGGCATCGGCATCGGCTGCGACCTGGACCTGGAGTGTCCCCAGGGTTGTGCTGGTATCGGCGCCATCGGTACTGGTGGCGGTGACGGTCAGAGTGAAATCGGCATCCGAACCCGGAGCCGGGGTCAGGGTGAGATGTTCGAGGTCGGAGACACTCAAGGACCAGGATCCATCACCATTGTCGATGCCGGCGGAAAGTTCGACACCGTCGGGAATGCCCGAAATGGTGATGGCAAGAGATTCGGAACCGTCGGTATCGGTCAATGCGGCACTGAGATCCAGGGCGATGGGTTGATCCTCGGTGCCCGAGGCATCATTCAGGACCAGGGTCGGGGCGTCGGCATCGGGATCGACCGAGACAAGGATGGTTCCGGAGGTTGTCGCCGTATCGCTGCCATCGGTGCTGGTGGCGGTGACGTTCAAGGTGAAATCGACGTCGGAATCATCGGGCGGGGTGATGGTGAGCCCCTCCAATTGATCGGGCGTCAGGCTCCAGGAACCATTGCCCAGATCAGTCCCGGCGGAAAGAACCGCGCCGTCGGGAATTCCCGAAACAGTGATGGCGAGGGATTCGGAACCGTCGGCATCCACAATCGCCGCAGAAAGATCAAGCGCTATGGCCTGGTCTTCGATGCCCGCAGAATCCGCAGTTTGCAACGTCGGCGCCACCAGAGGTTCCACGGGGGGTTCCGGGGTCGCTTCCTGAACCACGGGGGCTTCCTGAACCACGGGGATTTCTTCTACCGGGGCAGCAATGATGGGCTGGGGTGGTTCATTTCCATCCAATCCTGGTTTCGCTTCTTCCACCGGAGCGGCTTCGGTTGCCGCAGGTTGGCTTTCCGTCTCGCCGGTGATGACCGGGGGTGCCTCGGGGGTGGGGGCGCTTGCGGTATTCGGAAGTCCACTCCCTTGAAAATCGATTGGATCTCCTTCCGGTTCCGTTGATTCGGATTGAGTCGCCGTTTCCGTTTCTTCCGGTTGCCGGGGTTCGGGATCTCCAGGTGCGGTTGTGGCCTCTCCAGTGATCGTGGTCACTGGAGTCCCTTCCCCTTCGAACAGCGGTGCTTCCCCGGTTCGGGCATCCGCAGCGGATCCTGCTTCCGGATTTGGAACCGGTTGCGCACTTTCGGCGTTGGTTTCAAGACGTTCCTCGGAAGGACCCGATGTGCGCGTCACCAGGTTTTCGCGGAGACGTTCATCGCCCATGGCGCCCAGATGAACCGAGATGGCATCGGTGAAATCTTCATCCACTGTTCCCTGATTTCCGCCCGCCTGGGACATGGAGGCATTGTTGGGTTCCCTTCCCGGGCTTTGCGAGGACAGGTTTCCCTCTTCGGCATTCAGATCCTGACTCTGGACATTCTGGAGGACGGTCATGTCGTCCAGATTTTGCCGATCTTCGTTGAAATCAGGAGTCTCCAGGTTTTCCTGGCCCGTGGTGATTGGTTCCTCAGCCATCGATTTTCTCCATGACACAGTGGGCGGGTCGTGCAAACTTCCGTTCGGATTCCGGTAAACTTCAATCGGACCCTACTGTCACTATACATCCGCATAAACGAGAATTCATCATAAAAGAGCGATCACCCCGAAAATGAAGGATTCGTGGATATGTCCAATAAATAAGGGAAATATATATGAGTTGTTATCGAAGGTAAGGGCGCGCCTTCTATTTTTCAGGACAGGCGACCGACAAAGTTGGAATGATGTGTCAATCGAAAAAATGTCCGACCCCATGGGGCCGGACGTGGCAAAGTTGAATCGACCAGGAGGGAATCGATCGTGTTGTCAGGAAGGGGGAAGCGGAAAAACCCTAATGTTACATGTGCAGGGCCCGGCCATCGACCGCCAGCGCCGCTTCCCGGACCGTCTCGGACAGGGATGGATGGGAATGGCAGGTGCGGGCGAGGTCTTCGGCGGCCAGGTCGCTTTCCATCGCCAGAACCGCCTCGGCGATCAGATCGCCTGCCTGAGGACCGATGATGTGGGCCGCCAGAATGCGATCGGACACGGGGTCGGCCAGGATCTTGACAAAGCCATCGGTCTGGTCCATTGATCGGGCCCGGGAGTTGGCAGAGAAAGGAAACCGGCCTACCCGATAATCCACCCCAGTGTGTTTCAGGGATTCTTCGGTCGGGCCGACCGTCGCGATTTCGGGATTGGTATAGACCACTCCGGGAATCCGTTCCCGATGAACCTGTCCTCCCTGTCCCGTCAGACGTTCGACGGCAACGATTCCCTCTTCCTCTGCCTTGTGTGCCAGCATTGGCCCACCGATGACATCGCCGATGGCGAGAATTCCGGGAATGTTGGTCCGGTAGTGGTTATCGACGCGGATGAACCCCCGAGGATCCATGGCGATCCCAAGATGATCCAATCCCAGGGATCCGGTGGACGGAACACGCCCGACCGCGACCAGGACCTTGTCGATGGTAAGGGTATCCGTTGGACCTTCGCCTGATTTCAAGGTCAGGGTGACGGCATGGTCGGTCACGGCCATTTCCGTGGCAAGGGTGGAGGGGCGCAGATGCAGTCCCTGTTTTTTGAAAATGCGCGAGGCCATGCGCCGCAGTTCCCCATCCATTCCCGGGAGGATGTTGTCGGTCGCTTCGATGATGGTGACCGAACTCCCAAGCCGCCGCCATACCGTCCCCAGTTCCAGACCGATGACCCCGCCACCGATGATCGCGAGCCGTTCCGGAACCCCGGAAAGGGAAAGGGCGTTGGTGGAATCGATAACATGGTGTCCATCGAAGGAAAAGCCGGGAATCGAGGCCGGAACAGATCCCGTGGCGATCAGAATATTTTTTCCCTTCAGGGTTTGAGTGATTCCGGCATCGTCGGCAACCGTCACGGTGTCGGGGGCGGTGAGGGTGGCGGTGCCACGAATCCGGGTGATCTTGTTTTTCTTGAAAAGAAAGTCGATGCCCCCGGTCAGATGGGTGATGATGCGGTTTTTGCGTTGCATCATGGCATCGATGTCCACTCCGACCCCGGAACAGCGAATTCCATGAGACGCCATCTCCGTTTGCGCCATCTCCAGGAGGTGGGTCGAATGGAGCAGGGCCTTGGAAGGGATGCATCCCACGTTGAGACAGGTGCCGCCCAGGGACGGTTCTTTTTCGACACAGACGGTTTTCAGGCCGAGTTGCGCGGCGCGAATGGCGGCGACATATCCGCCCGGTCCCGCACCGATGACGATCAGATCAAGGGGTTCCGACATGAATACCTCCCATGGAAAGAAAATCAGGCCCCGAGCAGGATTCGGCTCGGATCCTCGACGCATTCCTTGATGCGGACCAGAAACGATACCGCCTCGCGGCCATCGACGACGCGATGGTCATAAGTCAGCGCCAGGTACATCATGGGACGTGCCGCGATCGAGCCGTCGGGCAGGACTACGGGGCGTTGCTGCACCTTGTGCATGCCGAGGATGCCGACCTGGGGGGTGTTGAGGATGGGGGTCGAAAGCAGCGAACCGAAGATGCCGCCATTGGTGATGGTGAAGGTTCCTCCCTGAAGTTCTTCCAGGGTCAGTCGTCCTTCCTGGGCCCGACGGCCAAATTCGGTGATCTGTTGTTCGATTTCGGCCATGGAGCGCAGATTGGCGTCGCGGAGGACCGGCACGACCAGTCCGTTGCTGCCGCCGACGGCGATGCCGATGTCATAGTGGTTGCGATAGACCATCTCGTCGCCCTGGATTTCGGCGTTGACGGCGGGAAACTCCTGCAACGCCACGATCGCCCCCTTGACGAAGAAGGACATGAAACCGAGGCGGGCACCATGTTTTTTCTCGAAGCTGTCGCGGTAGGACTGCCGCAAGGTCATGATGGCGGTCATATCGACTTCGTTGAAGGTGGTCAGCATGGCGGCGGTATTTTGCGCCTCTTTCAATCGCTGGGCGATGCGCTGGCGCAGGCGTGACATGCGGACCCGCTGTTCGCGCGGACCGGCAACCGGAGGGGAACTCTGTTCTTGGGCTGGTTGTGTCACGGGTGTTTCCCGTGAACCTGTCGGTTGTTGTTGACCTCCCTGACCAATGAAGGTCAGAAGATCCCCTTTGGTCAGACGATTTCCGGCGCCGGTAGCGGAGATTTGCGCCAGGTTGAGGTCGTTTTCCTCCAGGATCTTGCGTACCGAGGGGGAGGTCCTTGGCGGTTTTTGGAGCGGAGCCTGGGGGATCGCGGTGGCATCCAGGTCGATGACGGTGGCACTTTTTCGGATTGTCCCTGGTTTTGCCTCGGTATCCAGATGACCCAGGAGTCCGCCGACGGCGATGTCGGTGTCAACGGGGGCGACGATCCGGATCAGGACTCCGCCATCGGGCGCCGGGACCTCCATGGTCACTTTGTCGGTTTCGAGTTCACACAGAATTTCCCCTGCCGTCACAGTGTCGCCTTCCGACTTGTGCCATTTGACCACGGTTGCTTCCATGATGGATTCCCCAAGGGGGGGGACTTTGATGTCGATCGCCATGTTACCACCTGTCAATGAAGGTCTCGGAGAGGGAAATGGTTGGAAAGGAAAGTCATGTTCCCGGATCTTCAGGGCGGCGCGTCATGGACCACAGACCCGTGATCCGGCGAAAGGGTACCGGAAGGGCATCGATGGTCCAAGTCAGGGCCTGTTCCACAAGGAGTGATTGTTCCGCGACATGTTTTTTGTGCAAACCAGTCGCCGGCGAGGCTGCGGCGGGGCGTCCGGCATAACCGGGTTGTGCTTGTCCGTGCTTGAGATCCTGGAGCAGAAAGGTGAGTCGGGGCAGAACGAACATCCAGGCCCCCATGTTGGCCGGTTCCTCCTGGCACCAGACCACCTGGGCGTTGGGGAAGCGCTTCAGCGTTTCCAACAGGGTATCCCGTGGCCAGGGGTAGAGTTGTTCGATCCGGATCAGCGCCACATCCTTGATGGATCGCTGGTTGCGTGCTTCCAGAAGGTCATAATGGACCTTGCCGGTACAAAGAATGACCCGCGTGACTTGTGAATCCAGGACAGTCGGATCGGGGTCCGGCAGTACCCTCATGAAGCGCGCCCCGTTGGTGAACTCTTCGAGTCCGGAGACGCATTCCGGATGTCGCAGCAATGATTTCGGGGTGAAGAGTACCAGGGGCTTGCGAAAATTGCGGCGAATCTGACGCCTTAGTACATGGAAATAATTGGCCGGAGTGGTCACGTTGCATACCTGGAGATTGTCCTCGGCGCACAGTTGCAGGAACCGTTCGGGGCGGCCCGAGGAGTGTTCCGGTCCCTGCCCCTCGTAGCCGTGGGGGAGGAGCAGCGTGACACCGTTGAGCCTGAGCCATTTGGATTCCCCGGCGCTCAGGAATTGATCGATGATCATCTGGGCGCCGTTGGCGAAGTCGCCAAACTGCGCCTCCCAGAGGACCAGGGTCGAGGGATCGTCGGAGGCGTAGCCGTATTCGTAACCCAGAACCGAGGCCTCGGCCAGAGGGGAATCATGGACCGTATAGAGGGCCTGTCCCGGACGAATGTGGTTGAGGGGAAGGTAGCGGGCTTCGGTTTCCTGATCCACCAGGACCGACTGCCGCTGGGAAAAGGTTCCCCGACCGCAATCCTGACCCGACAACCGTACCGCGACCCCTTCGAGGAGGAGGGAACCGAAGGCCAGTGCCTCGGCGGTGGCCCAGTCGATCCCTCGTCCTGTTTCCATCATTTCCTTTTTGCCGCGCAATTGCCGGGCGATCTTGGAGTTGATGGCGAATCCTTCGGGATGGGCGGCGAGGGCATGGCCGATTTCCTTGAGGGTATCGATGGGAACATCGGTCAGATATTCTTCGTATTCTTCCTCGGAACGCAGGGCGGACAATCCTTTCCATCCCCCTTCGAGCCAGTCGGCCCTGTTGGGTTTGTAGTTCTGGGACAGGGCGAATTCTTCTTCCAGGAGGGCATTGAATTCGGTGGTGATGGCGGCGGCCATGTTCGAGCCGTCTTGTCCTTCGAGATCGAGTTGCCGGGCGTAGAGTTCGGGGGTGGAACGATGTTTGGCGATGGTGCGGTACATGATCGGCTGGGTGAACATGGGTTCGTCACTTTCGTTGTGACCGTGCCGGCGGTAGCAGAACATGTCGATGATCACGTCCCAACCGAACTCCTGGCGAAATTCGACCGCCAGGCGGACGGCGTGGACAACCGCTTCCGGGTCATCGCCATTGACATGGAAAATGGGTGCCTGGATCATTTTGCCCACGTCGGAGGGATAGGGGGAGGAGCGTGATGCCGAGGGGTGGGTGGTGAATCCGATCTGGTTGTTGATGATGAGATGGATCGTGCCGCCGGTCGCGTATCCTTCGAGTCCCGAGAGGGCGAGGCTTTCGGCGACGAGTCCCTGGCCTGCGAAGGCGGCGTCGCCATGGAGCAGAACTGCCATGACCTCGCGGCGTCCCTGGGGCCCACGACGGTTTTGTTTGGAGCGAACCTTGCCGAGAACGACGGGATTGACGAGTTCCAGATGGGACGGATTGGGATTGAGGGTCAGGTGGACGGGGTGACCGTCGAAGATCCGGTCCGCCGACGAGCCCAGATGATAACGAACGTCACCCGAACCCTGGACATCCTCGGGATTGGCCGATCCCCCCTGAAATTCATGGAAAATCACGCGGTAAGGCTTTTGCATGATGTTGGCCAGGACATTGAGGCGGCCACGATGGGCCATTCCGAGGACCACTTCGCGGATGCCCAGTTTGGCGCCGCGTTCGAGGAGTTGATCCAGGGCGGGAATGAGGGATTCGCCCCCTTCAAGGCCGAAGCGTTTGGTGCCGGTGAATTTCTTTTGCAGGAATTTTTCGAACTGTTCGGCATGGATCAGCCGTTCCAGGATCGCTTTTTTTCCCTTGGGGGAAAAGCGTGTGCGGTTGCCGTTGTTTTCGATGTGACGTTGAATCCAGGCTTTCTGGTCGGCGTCCTGGATGTGCATGAACTCCACACCGACCGAACTGCAATAGGTTTTTTCGAGGATGTGGAGGATTTCCCGCATGGTGGCCGATTCGCGTCCCAGGACCCAATCGATGAAGATGGGCCGATCCATGTCCTGGGCGGTGAACCCGTAGGTTTCCGGCTTGAGTTCGGGAAACTCTTCTTTGCCTTCCAGCCCCAGGGGATCGAAACTGGCATGAAGGTGGCCGCGGACGCGGTAGGAGCGGATCAGCATCAACGCGCGAACCGAATCGAGGGTTGCCTTGCGGATTTCCTCGGGATCGTGGGCCGATCGGGCATCGGAGGTGGCGGGGGTCGGCTTTCTGGCGTCCGGACCGGGGTGACCGAGAATTCGCGACTGCCGTCGATTCCAGTCTGCCCCGTGCAACTCTCGCAGGATGTCCTCGGGTCCATCTCCGTCCCATCGGGCGAACAGGCGGGCGCTGGCGGGATCCACCGATTGTGGGTCCTGGAGGAACCGGGCATACAGTTCAAGGACGTAGTGGGCGTTGGCGCCGGTGAGGAAGGACTCGATCACATCGGACATCGGTATCACCTGAAACACAAAACTTGTTGTTTTTTCACGCCCTTTTTCTGATGACATCGGGAGTTCGAGACGGGTGGGGAGGCCAATGTTTTCCCATGGCGTCATGCGTCACCCGTCTCGATACGCCGGTCTTGCTTATATCATCGTGTTTCGCCAGCATCGATATTCAAGGTTTTCGTCATCGATGTTGGGAAGGCGATCACTGTTTTTTTTGCAGCATGTCCAACAGGCGGTCGCCATATTTTTCGACCAGTTTCATCTCCTCTTCGGGCAGAAACCCGGTATTTGAGGGATTTTGCTGCATTTGAAGTTCCATGTTGCGGACGTATTGATCCAATTGTCGTTTCATAACCGAACGTTGTTGTGGCGGGATGTAGGGGTTGTTGGCGACCATTGCCTGTTGCCGGGCGATCCACTCCTTCTGTTGCCGCAACATTTGGTCTCGTTGCGACCGGGCATCGGGTGACGCAGCGGAGGCGGTCTGATCGCTCTTGGCCTGTTGGCCCTGAAATTGTTGCAGCAGCCATTGTTTTTGCATGGGCGGGATGAAGGGGTTGTCGCGGATTGCCTTTTTGCGGGATTGATCGATTTGTTCCCTCGTGGGGGTTGCCGTTGCGGCAGAGGATTGGGCGAGTTGGCGGCGCTGTTGTTGCAACATGCCCAGGGCTTGGGCTTTCTGGAACGGCGGAATGTTGGAATTGTCGCGGATGCGTCGTTCTTCCTGGTCGAGTTGCCCGGCCATCCAGGATTGCCGCTGACGGGCCGCTTCAGCCATTTCCTTGCGAGCCGCTTCGTTGCGTGAACGGGACTGTTCGGCAAGTTTTTGCATTTCGTCTTGCATTTTCTTTTCGGCCAGGGCCCGCTCCTGATCGGTTTTCCGGATCATGAGTCCCTGGTTGACGTGATTGAAGATGTAGAAAAACCGGTCGGGCTTCCATCCTTTGGCGGTCAGTTGCGCGACGAACCCTTTGTCGTAGCGCATGCCGGAGATGGTCCAGGGGTGGTAGGGCATGGATTGATTTCCCTGTCGTTTCCGGGCTTCCTGGATCATGGCGCCGTAATCGACCATGAACCGGTTGATTTCATCATCGGAAAAAGGTTTTTCCGCCTCCTGGGCGTACCCGCCGCTGCTCAAGGATACCGACAGCCCCAATAAAATTGCAAAGACCCCTCTTTTGGCCATTTTCCCCAGCATGTGAGCGCTCCTTACTTGAATACACACGACCATTTTGGATATGGATTCCCGCCAACGATTTCCGGCATGGCGAAGCCGTCATGACGCACCTTGGAAGTCACGGAATCAAGAATTACACGTTTTTCCATGGGAATCAATGAAATCCTGATTGGGGTGCGAACCATGCGTCGATTCGGGAAATCAAGATCGGGGACATCATATTTTATTTTGATTCAGCCTGTGTCCATGATCCTCGCGCGATATTGGCGTACAATCATTCGGACCGCCGGCAAACAATCAACCAGGCATGCCGAACCATGATGTCTGATCATTTTGAAATGACAACAAGATGCAATGGGTTAAAGCATCGTGATGCGCTACCGAATCGTGGGAGAATGAAAGAATGAGGGGTGGGAATGAAATACACTGGGCTTCCGTGATGGCCATCGCCTGGGTGACGGTGCTGGAGGGGATTCGGACGCGGATGGTGGGGCTCATGGTGGTGGTCTTTCTGATGGGGATGGGTCTTGCCTTCTTCGCGGGGGCGTTGGCGGTCATGGAGACACGCGAGGTCGAAGCGGCGGTGGCGGGTTTCTTTCTCAGGTTGGGTGCGGTGGTCACCTTGGCCTTGTTCGTCCTGAGCGCCCAGGTTCGGGAGTTTCACGACAAAGGGATCGATCTGGTCTTGTCCCTGCCCATTCCCCGTGCCGGATATTTGTTGGGGCGTCTGGCGGGATTCGCACTGATCGCGTTGGTGGTGGCGGCGGTGTTTTCTTCGGGAACCCTGCTGTTTGCGCCGGTCTGGCAGTCCGTCCTGTGGGGGGGGTCGCTGTTTGTCGAATTGTTGCTGGTCATCGCCCTGGCGGTCTTCTCCCTCCTGACCTTTCAACAGGTTCCACCCGCGTTCGCCCTGGTGATGGCGGTGTATTTCCTGGCCCGTTCGGTGGTGGTCTTGCAATGGGTGGGCCAGGGTCCCATCATGCCCCAGGGGGTGTGGACGGTGTGGTTGATGAATCGATTCATCGATGTCCTGGCCTTTTTTCTCCCGGCGCTCGATCGCATGACGCAAAGCGATTGGCTGGTGCATGGCGATGGCGGTTGGGATGATCTGGTGTTCGTCCTCTTCCAGGGGGGGATTTATCTTGCCCTTCTGGTGACGGCGGCTTTGATCGATCTGTATCGGAAAAATTTCTGATGGCGCGATGGTTCCAAACAATGGCCCGGCGCGATCGCCCCTGGGAAGATGTACCCCCGGTCATCGGATGGCTGGCGTTACTGTTTCTTGCGTTGCAATGTCTTTTCCATGCCCAACTTGTCCCCCCTTCCCCTCGGGCGGTTTCGCTTCCGGCGCCTCTGGCCCCGGGATTGTTTCGTCTGTCGGCGTTGGGCGATCCGATGGCCATGAACCGCATGGCAATGCTGTGGCTTCAGGGGTTCGACTATCAATCGGGGATCAGCCTTTCCTTCAAATCGCTCGATCCCGTTCGTCTGCGGGACTGGTTGTCCGCGATTCTCGACCTCGATCCACGGGGGCAATACCCACTGATGGCGGCCAGTCGTATCTATGCCGACATTCCGCGCGAGGAATCCCAGAGAATTCTGTCCCGGTTCGTTTTCGAACGGTTCTTCGAGGATCCCGACGTTCGCTGGCCCTGGTTGGGACATGTCGCCATCATCGCCAAACACCGCCTTCACGATCTTCCGCTTGCCTTGAGTTATGCTCGGGCGATTCGTTTGCATGCTTCCCCAACTTCCGTTCCTTCCTGGGCGCGGCAGATGGAAATGACCATCCTCGAGGACATGGGGGAACTCGATCAGGCGCGCCTGTTCATCGGTGGCCTTCTGTCCAGCGGCCAGGTCACCGACCCCAGGGAAATCCATTTCCTCGATGACCGTTTGCGGGCGCTTGAACTTCGGACAGGTGTTTCGAAGTGAGGACGGTCAGGTGATTGTCAAAGAGTGCTTTCCATTGGTTTGCTTCAGGGTTATGATGGCCTCCGCTCTAGTGGGGAAAACTTTGTTCCAGGTGGTGGCGATGAAGAAAAAAAAGGGGGGCGGGAAGGGAAAAAGTCCGACTGCGAACCTGTCCAACGAGGCCATGGGGCTGACGCATTTGCACGCGCTTCAGTTCAAGCAGGCGCTCGAACGCTTCAAACTGGCCCTCAAGGAGGATCCCCGCTCCGAACGACTCAAGGAACTGCTGGTCGAGGCCTATGTCGGCAGGGCCAGGGAGTTGGCCGGGAAGGGGATGGCCAGGGAGGCGGCCATCATGCTGGAAAAATCGTCTTCCCTGACGGGAAGACCCGCCGACCCGATGATGTTGTTTTCCCTGTTTCTCAATGGGGGAGACATGGAGCGGGCGGTTTCCTCCCTGGTGGGGCTGACGGAAAAACCCGAGATGAGGGCGCTTTTTTGTTCCGGGCCCTTTGCGGAAGGGTTGGCGGTTCTGTCCCTTGTCGGTCCGGGGCGGGGGGTCGCGGTACTCATGGAACCGGTGGTTTCCTCGTTTGTCGATCATCGGGATACCGCGCTTGAATTTCTTGATGCCTGGGACCGGGGTCTGGATGACCAGGCGATTGCTTTGTTGAAAAAATTGCCGATCGGGTCGCCGTTCAAAAGTTTTCGCGTGTTCATGCATGCCTTGATTCTTTGCCGCGCTCAGCCAGGGACGGCGCTTGAATGGTTGGGCAGAATTCACGAACGGGAATTGTTTCATCCCCTGGCCCAGGGGATCCGGGAGATCCTGTCGGAACGGGGGGGTACGCTTAAATCCATGATTTCCTGGAGTCCACCCGTGCGGGAACTGGCCTTTCGTCTCCTGGAGGTCAAACCCGATGCGGTCCGGATTCTCGGGCGACTTCAATCCCTGGCAGAGAAACCCGATCAATGTGCCAAGGCATTGTTGGACCCCTCCCTGGAAGCGTATTTTCCGGCGACATCACTCAGGAATCTTTGTCATTCGCTGCTTCCATGCGATCCTGACCTGGCGAGGCCGTTCCAACAACGATTTGGTTCGCTTCCCCCCTGGGAAAATCATCGAATCCGGGCACTGGCATGGGAACGTCGCGGACAATGGCAAGAGGCCCGCCACGAGTGGGTCCGTGCCATCGAATTCATTGATGACCCCTTGATGAAGGCGCAAATCTATCGCCATCTGGTGGAGATTCTGGAAGAAGAGGTTCCAAGGCAGGTCTCCTGGGGGTTCAAGGGATACCGAAAAGAAACGGAATCTTTTAAAGTTCAGTATCTGGAAGCCAGTCTAAAGCACGATCCCGATGATCGGGAGACCCACCTTGCCCTGATCCGTCTTCATGGCCAGGAACGCAATGCCAAGGAGGTCCGGGCCGCCGTGGACCGGGCGATCGCCCTGTTTCCGGAAGACCGGGAAATCCTCGAAGCGGCGATGGATGCCGCTTTCGCGGCCAAAACGTTCAAGAAGGCGGTGTCCTTTGCGCAAAAAATTCTTTCGTTCAATTCCATCCATGTTCGCGCCAGGGACGTTCTGATCGAGGCCCATTTGTCGCACGCCCGGAAGAAGGTTTTCGAAAAACGGTTCGATCTGGCGGAGAAGGAATTGTTGCTGGCCGAATCCATCGAACGGGAACATTCCCGTTCCGGAAGGGTTCAAGCCTGTCAGGCCATCCTGGCCATGTTTCGCGGGGAAGAGCGGCTGGCCGGGGAATTGCTGCGCAGTCTTCGAAATCAAAAAGGATTTTCCCTGCCCCGGGAACTGATGATTCAGGTGGAGGCGCATCGACTCAAGGCGCCCCAGGAAATGGTGCGAAAAATGGGGCATTCGTTGCGGCAACGGATTGAGGATACCGTTCCCGAAAAGGGAGGCCTGCTGCAATCGATACAGGATTTGGAGCAGTACCAACGCGAGAAAATCCCCCTGGTCAAACAGTGGTTGCAAGCGTTGTCGCCATGGTTGGTCCGGGCGGCGGAGGTAAACCTTGCCTTGGAGGAACGGCGCCTGGTCTGCAATTTTCTTCTGGAAAATCAACTGTTCGAACCTTTGGAGTCGTTTGCCCGTGTCGGCCTGAACCAATGGGAACAGGATCCTTCCTTTCTTTTCTTCCACATCTTCTCCCAGGCCAAGGGAGATTATCGACATGTCGCGAACAAGAATCGGACCGTCCTTGATGAAATCGTCCGGAAGGTGAAGGAATCGCATCTGGACACCCGCACCATGAAAAATATTCATGAATTTATTTCTCCATTACCTTTATTCACTCATTCTTCGAGTCCTTTCGCGGATGAGTTTGATGAGGATGATGAGGCGGTGTCCGACGACGATCAGGACCAGATCGACAGTGTCCTTTCCATGTTTGAATTGGTCATCCGGCAGAAAATCGAAGAGGATGCCGCCGGTCGTCGGAAACTTGGAGATAAAAAATATGCCGCGAAGTTGGCACGGGATATTGCGAGGAGCGTGGGTGCGGGACCGGAGTTTATCAAAGACGTTCGTGAAATGATCGAAGATATTCTCCTTTCGCGGGAATAATGCTGCTCCCTTGCCCTGTCCGAGTCGGGGCGTTTGTTTCACTTTGAGGATGAATGGTGACCATGGATCCCTATTTTGTTCTGGGTGTGACGCGAGAGGTGGATGATGACGAGGTCATTCGCCGGGCCTATCTGGAGAGAATTCGACAATGGCCCCCGGAGCGCCATCCCGAACGGTTTCGCAAGGTTTCCGAGGCCTACACCCTGATTCAGACAAGAAAGAAACGGTTGAATTTTAATTTATTTCACCATGTCGAGACGCCTGATCTTTCGGAACTGGAATCACGGGTGATGTCGTCGGAGGTGAAAGGAAGGCCATCCCGGGAGGAACTGGTGGGATGGATGAGGGCTTTGTTGGCTTCGTATCATTTTGGCGACAGGAGATAGGATGTGGATGAAGGAATCAGGGAATCCCTGGTGACCCAGTTTCGGGCGTTCCTTGAGGAATCCCAGGAGCGGAAGGAGGGGATTCCGGTGGGGGCGCGGGCAGGGGATGTGGCGGACGATCTGATGCATTTGTATCAGGCGTTGACGGGATTGAAGAATGAAGTTCGTATCGAATCACGCCAGTTCAAGGAGGCGTTGGATCGTTTTCGTGCATTGTTCGCGGTGGTGGAAGAACAGAAGGTGTTGTTGACCCGGGAAACGGAGCGCCACAGGGAAGTCTGGGAGGATCGGGCGGAACGGTCGAAGGGGACTTTCTTGTTGGAGTTGGTCGGATTGCGGGACCGTCTGGAGCGCAGTGTGATGGCGATGGAGGCGCATCGTCCGTCGGTCGTTGCGGCCATGTCCCGAAGCGAGACTGCCTGGAGGGCGGGAATGGTGGAGGGGTTGCGCATGGTGCTGCGAAGGTTGGAACAGACGCTCCTTGGCCAGGGGATTTCGATGGTGGAAACCCTGGGCAGACCGTTGGACCCTGAAACGATGCGGGTGATCGGCGTGGAACATCATGCCGACCGGGACTCCGATGTTGTCGTGGCGGAAGATTTGAAGGGATACGTGTGGAACGGGCAGGTGTTGCGTCCCGCGGAAGTGCGGATCAATAAAAAAGAGGGGAACAAGGAATGAGTGAGCCCATCATCGGCATCGATCTGGGAACGACCAATTCGGAGGTGGCCATTTTCGAGAATGGCCGGGCGCGTCTGATTCGCGATGCCGCGGGACGGGCCATCATCCCTTCAGTGGTCGGAATCGATGGCCAGGGAAAGCTGTTGGTGGGCGAGACGGCCCTGAATCAATACGTTGGCCGACCGGAGGCGACCATCCGCTCCATCAAACGAAAGATGGGTGGCACCGAAAAGGTGTCCCTGGGGGGGACCGAATATTCCCCGCAGGAGATTTCGGCCTTTATTCTCAGACATCTGAAGGAAATGGCCCAGGCCGATCTGAAACGGGAGGTGACCCGGGCGGTGATCACGGTTCCGGCCTATTTTTCCGATGCCCAGCGTCAGGCGACCCGCGAAGCGGGGGAGATCGCCGGTCTGGAAGTGGTGCGCATGATCAATGAACCCACCGCGGCGGCACTGGCCTACGAGGCAGGAAACCGTGGACGGCGTCATATTTTGGTATTTGACCTCGGGGGCGGTACGTTCGATGTTTCCATTGTTCGCATGGAGGATGAGATCATCGAGGTGGTTTCCAGTACGGGAAACAATCATCTGGGGGGCGATGATTTCGATGAACGGATCGGGGAACATATTCTCAAACATCTGGCCGGGGAACGGCAGTTCGAGGTTGTCCCGGGGACACCGGTCCATGCCCGTATCGTGAGAAGGGCCGAGTCCTCCAAAAGGTTTCTTTCGGATCACCCCTTTGCCCGGGTCGAAGAGGAGTTCCTGGGGACCCGGGAGGGCGTGCCCCTGCATCTGGACATGGAATTGCCACGTTCGACCTATGAGGAGATGATCCTGCCGCATGTCGATGAAACTCTGGAACTGGTCCATCGGGCCCTTGACGATGCCCATCTGGACACCGGGGATATTCAGGAGGTCCTCCTGGTGGGCGGGGCGACCCGGACACCGGTGATCCGGGAACGGTTGGAAGAGGTTTTTGGTTATGTTCCGCGGGGGGAGGTGGATCCGGATGTTTGCGTGGCGTTGGGGGCGGCCATTCAGGGGGCGATCATCGCCGGGGTGAAGGGGACGGCGGTATTGGTGGATGTCACTCCGTATAGTTTTGGCACGAGTGCCCTGGGGGAATTGGATGGAACATGGAGTTCGTCTCTTTATGTTCCTTTGATTCATCGCAATACCCCCATACCGACGAGCAAGAGCGAAGTTTTTTTTACCGTCCACGACAATCAGGAAAAGGTGGATGTCCGCATTTACCAGGGAGAGCATCGGGATGCTTCCTTCAATATCGAGATTGGCCGGTTCATGATCGAAGGGTTGGGGCCGTCCAGGGAGGGGAGTCCGATCGTCCTTAAACTGGATCTTGACGTGAACGGGGTCTTGCAGGTGACCGCCACGGAGAAGACGACGGGACTCAATAAAAAGATCACGATCGACAATGCCTTGACGCGAAGGGGAGAAAACAGCCTGGAACATGCCCGGGACAGGGTATCGGCCTTGTTGGAGGGCGATGGAGAAGCGACCCGTTTTTCGGGAGGCGGTTCCGAGGGATCCGGGGAGGGGCATGCCGAAACGGTGACGTCTCGGGCGGTGATCGAGAAGGCCCGCGGTCTGCTGGACAAGGCTGCCGACGAGGATCGGGACGATATGGTCAATCTGATCGAATCGATCGAAGAGGCGTTGCAACGGAAGGATTTCGAAGAAGCCCAGTCTCTGAGGGAACGGTTGGCCGATCTGTTGTTCTATCTGGAAACATGATCGTTTGATGGTGGTTATGGATTCGGTCGTTTTCTATCACGTTGGGGATGGGACATGGAAATAGAGGAGGGTGTTTCCAGGGCTTCGAAGGTCGTTCGTGGGGGTGATCAATGTCCCATCTGCCGTGCCGCCAGGACGGCGGGGAACGTCTCCTGCCGGCGGTGTGGTTCCGATCTGACCTGGATCCTTAAGACCGAGAAACTGGGAAAAGAATTGATTTTCAGTGCCCTGGACCATTGTTCCATGGGTGATTGGGAAGAGGCGGCTCGCCGGGCGCGGCGGGCGCGGTTGGTTCACGGCACGGTTTTTTCCAGGGTTCTGGAACAATTTTTTGAGCGGGGACGTTCCATAAGATGAAAAATACCGATCTTTTATCGTCGATTCGCTCCTTTCTTGTTGCCCGTGGTCCATGAAACGGGTGGAACCTGTTCCTGGAGAGGCAACTGTGATAGGTTCATGGGATCCTGTGCGGGAGAATTTGTCCGCGAACCTGAATGAACGATGGTTCGATTCATGATGTCATCCCGCAAAACCCGGTTTGAAAGGAGCCTGTGTCATGCCTCAGGTGCGCGTGGAGCGAACGAATGCGGCGGGATTTACCCTGATCGAGATCGCCATCGTCGTCGTGATCATTGGATTGTTGTTGGGCGGGGTCCTCAAGGGACAGGAGATGATCCGCAATGCCCGGGCGCACAATGTGGCGGACCAGGGCAATGCCGTCAAGGCGGCCATTCTCGGCTTTTCCGATCGCTATCGGGCGCTTCCGGGTGATTATGCCGCAGCCTTGAACAACATTCCGGGCCTTTCCGGGGTTGAACAGAACGGTGATGGCAACAGTCGCATCGGATTCGACGACCGTGCCGTCCAGGGAACCCCGGATGAGCCGAACCGGTTGCGTGAACTGGGGTTGACCTGGCTTCATCTGGCCCGCTCCGGATTCATTTCTGGCAATTATCTGGGAACCGCTTTTGGCGCGACCGATGAAGCCAACTGGGCCTGCCCCACCGATACCTGTCTGACCAATGCCTTCAACGGCGCCATGATCATCGCCTATGACAATGAACAAACGGGGCTGAGCGACCTTGCCAATCAATCCCGGTCCAATCAATTGTGGTCGGGTCGTGGTATTCCAATTGAAATCATCTCCGAACTGGACCGGAAGGTCGATGACGGCCATCCTGGGACGGGAAGCTTTCGTGTTGGGGACGGCTTTGTCGGCGGGACAACCGGTGCCGTCGGGCACCAGTGTGTTGACGATGGTGCTGAAACCCCGGCGGCTCCGAACATGACAAGTACCTGGCCGCAACGGTGGACCATCGTTACCCAGGTGTCCGATTGTGGTGGGGTCTATCAATTCTGAGAATTGGTCGTCTCACTCCGTTTGATTTGTTTGCCAAAGCCCGCCTTGACGCGGGCTTTGGCGTGATATGGAGATGGGGATGGACATGGAGGTGCTCCGTTTTTTGGGGGTGTGGAAACGGTTCGCGGGCAACGAGGTTTTGCGGGGGCTTGATTTTTCCGTCCATCAGGGGGAATTTTTTGCGCTCGTCGGGGCCAATGGCCAGGGAAAGACGACATTGATCAAAGGGTTGCTCGATTTTATCCGCATCGATGCTGGAAGTATTTTCATTCATGGGCAGGATCATCGTCAAACCAGGGCCCGGGCGGGGCTTGCGTATCTTCCGGAACGATTCGTTCCCCCCTGGTTTCTGACGGGGGGTGAATTTTTGCGGTATGTCACCCGTCTTCACCGGCAATTCTTCGACAAAGACCGTGTCAACCAGATCCTGACCGACCTTGATTTGGATTCTGCGGTCCTCGATCTTCAGGTCCGGGCGTGTTCCAAGGGGATGACGCAGAAATTGGGCTTGGCGGGGGCATTCCTGAGTGGACGCAAACTGTTGATCCTCGATGAACCGATGAGCGGTCTGGATCCCAAGGCCCGGGTATTGCTCAAACGGCGCCTGTTCCAGTTTCGGGAGGGGGGGGGAACGTTGTTTTTCTCGACCCATCTGTTGGCGGATGTGGCGGAGTTATGTGATCGCATGGCCATTTTGCACCATGGATCCCTTCGTTTCCAAGGATCGCCCACTGTCTGCCGTGCCGACTATCCGGGGAATACTTTGGAAGAATCGTTTATTCGATGCATTGATGCTCCTTGATGTCACGGAAAATAGACTATAGAAATATAAAATAAGTTATCGTCTTCTCTTTGGCCTGTTTCTTTATTTAAATAGTTTATTTTGCATCGTGGTTGTCCTGTTGGACGAATTGGGGTTTTGGGGAGACGGTCCGGGGTGGGACGATTGGCAGCGGAGGAATTGGGAATCGCTCGTCCATCGTCGGCGGTTCCCGTGGCGTTGGCCCGGGGATGGCGACGAAGGAGGTCGTGGGGCGGGCCGTGACCGGGTATCGCGTGGCCAGATGAAAACCGGCCCATCCGGCGACCGGGATGGCCGTCAGGTAAAGAAGGGTGGCAAGAGCGGTGGTCCGTCGTGGGGTTGCGGTGGCGATGAAGCTGCTTTCGCGGGCCGCCTGTCGAACATGCTTCGGAGTGACACGGTCTTTTCTTTCGATGTAGGCCCCGAGAAGGGCCTTGTCGGCCAACAGGTTGATGCGTCGCGTCAATCCTTCCGACAGTTTCCAGATGCGGCGGCTGACTGCCGGCGGGAACAGGGTCGGTCCCCGATAACCGGCGGACCGCAGACGTAGAAGAAGATAGGCTTCGCAATCACTGCGACTGAAACGGGGGAGGTAGAACTGGTAGGAGATGCGTTCCTTCAATTGGCGGATCGAGGGGTGGGCCAGATTGACATCCAGTTCCGGCTGGCCGAACAATACCAGTTGCAACAGTTTGGATCGGGTGGTCTCCAGGTTGCTGAGGAGACGAATTTCTTCGAGGGTCGCCAGGGGCATTCCTTGTGCCTCCTCCACCAGCACGACAATCTGGCGTCCGGCGGCATGTTTTTGCAGCAGGCATTGTTGCAGGGCCTGGTGAACCTGGAAACGGTCATTCCGTTCGGCGATGGTCAGATGGAGTTCGAAGGCGATGGCATGAAATATATTGTCCGGGGTCAGGCCAGGATTGGCGATGAACACGGTCTCGACCTTCCCGGCCAACCGCTGTTCCAGCATGCGACACAGCATGGTCTTGCCGCTGCCCACCTCGCCGACAACCTTGATGATTCCTTCACCCTGAAGAACGGCATATTCCAGCGCTTCGAGAATGGCACCACGTTTGCCGCCGGGAAAAAAGACCCGGGTATCGGGAGTGTTGCGGAACGGAGCGTCATCGAGGCCAAAATTTTCATGATACATGGCATGAAACCCTGCCTTACACAGAATAAAAACCTTAACGTAACATGAAAATCGGTTCACCGGCAGGGATTCCAAAGGACTTCGTGCGGGGATGCGATCAATCGTGTGCCATGATCAACGATTTATTTCCTGATTTGATATGATATGGAGATGTTCTCGATTGCGCCATCGATGAATGATGGTTCATCGATGACTTGGGAAAAAATATGGGAAATCATCGATGATGAGATTGTTTTGATTGATTCGAATCGAAAAATTTGTCATGTTCGCATGTCCAGATCGACTCACCCACCGTCGAGCATCCTTCCATGTCCTTGATGAACGCGCTGTTTGAAAATCCCTTGGCCTTTCTTCCAGAGCGAAGGGCCGAATCCAGACTGATGGTGGTTTCCCGGGAGCGGTTGGTGCTGTACCACTGGACCGACGGCACGTTTACGCGGCAGGGGGTGTTTTCCCAGGATGCCGGGGGACAGGACTGTTTCCGGACCTCCCTGAAGGGCGGAGCCGATGAACGACCGGTGTTTGTCCTGGTGGATGTCATCGAGGAGGAGATGTGGGGGGAGGTGATTCCCTGGATGCGTGGCAGGGATCGTCAGGCGGTGCTCGATCGGCGATTGGAACGATTGTTTTCCGCGACGCCGTATCGCCGGGCGGTCTCCCAGGGGCGGGGACGGGAGGGGGAACGCATTCTGTATTCGGGGCTGGTCAATCCGGGATTGATCGCTCCATGGATGGCGATCCTGGATGAACTGGATGTGCCGGTTGCGGGATTGTGGTCGCAGCAATTGTTGATGCGTTTGTTGATGCGCCGGATCGATCGCGGTTCGGAGCGGGCATTGCTGGCGGTGTTGCATTCGTTTGGTTTGCGCCAGACCTATTTTGTCCGAGGACGAACCCAGATCAGCCGCATGACGCCGATGCGTGTCGCGATGGGGGAGGCCGGGGCGGAATCGATCTTTGGGGAGTTGCTTCGGACGCAGGGGTATCTGTCCAGTTTGAAGGTGTTGGAACGGGGACAATCCTTCGATCTGTTCTTCCTGGCCCCCCCGGCATTGTCTCGCGATATTTCCGCGCTTGCCGGGACATTGGACGGGGCGCGGTTCGTGGCGGTGGATGTGGACGCCCTGACCCGGAACCTGGGAATCACCGGGGGGGGGGACAACGGCGGGCTGGAACTCCTGACGGCCCAGCTTTTGTTGAAAAGACCACCGCGAAGCCATTATGGTTTTGCTGGAAAATCGGGTCGGTACACGTCCTGGATGCGCCATTTGATCCAGGTCTGGCAGCCTGCTCCGGCAATCCGCACGGATGCGGCAACGCCGGGAGGGGCCGAAAAAATGGCGCCGCGGCGCCGTTTGGGGGATCTGCTGCTCGAACGGGGATTGATTTCCCAGGATCATCTCCAGACTGCCCTGGCGGAGCAGAAACGTTCGTCGGAATCGTTGGGACGGATCGTGGTCCGTCTGGGTCTGGTGGCCGAGGTGGCTCTGAGGAGCGTTCTGGCCGAGGCGCTCAATCATGAGTCGATCGACCTGGTCGAAGTCTCGCCCCATCCCGAGGCGTTGGCGATGGTTCCCAAACGCTTCGCCAAGCGCCATGGCATCCTGCCGATCCTGTATGACCGCGACAGGAAACAGATGGTCGTGGCCATGGCCAATCCGACCAATGTTTCGGTCCTTGACCTGTTGCAGGCCCGCTTGGAACCGGGGGCGACGGTTTTGCCACGCCTGGCGGGAGAGGCGGAGATCGCCGGGGCCATCGATCAGCATTATGGCCATGAACTGTCGGTGGAGGGGATTCTGCGGGAATTGGAAACGGGGGAGGTGGATCTGGAGTCGCTGGTCGATCCGATGGCGGAGTTCAGCCATCCCATGGTTCGCCTTGTCAATGCCCTGTTGACCGATGCGGTCAAACGCGAGGCCTCCGACATCCATATCGGTCCGACCTCGGGATTCGTCCGGGTCCGTTATCGCATTGACGGGGTATTGCGTCATATCCACAGTTTTCACCGTCACCTGCTTCCCAGCCTGATGGTACGTCTCAAGGTGATGGGGGGGATGAACATTGCCGAAACCAGGATTCCCCAGGATGGCCATGTCAGCCTTGAGATGGCGGGGCAGAAGGTGAGTTTTCGCATTTCCATCCAGCCGACGATCAACGGAGAAAATGCCGTATTCCGGATCCTCGATTTGCGACGGGAGGTCCGTTCCCTGGACGAACTGGGGGTGACACCCCATAATCTTGGGGAACTTCATCGCGCCCTGCGGCGCAACATGGGATTGATCCTGGTCACCGGACCCACCGGCAGTGGCAAGACCACGACCCTTTATTCGATGATCAACCATCTCAATAATGTCGGCATCAATGTCATGACCCTGGAGGACCCGGTGGAATATCCCATGTCCACCGTCTTGCAAACCAATGTCAACAAGGCCGTTGGGCTTGATTATGCTGCCGGGATCCGTTCTCTTCTCTGGCAGGATCCCGACGTGATCCTGGTCGGGGAGATTCATGACAGCGAAACCGCCAACATGGCCCTTCAGGCGGCCATGACCGGACATCAGGTTCTGACGACGCTTCATGCCAATTCCACTCTTGGGTCCTTGCCCCGTTTGATGAACCTGGGGACGCACAAGGATTTTCTCATCGGCAACATCAACTGCATCGTTGCCCAACGCCTGGTGCGCCGTTTGTGCCTTGCCTGCCGCAAACCCGTGCTTGCAACCGACAGGGAACGCCGTATCCTGAAATTTTCCGCGACGGAGGAAGGGGCAATCTTTCAGGCGGTCGGTTGTCCGGAATGTCATGGTTCGGGGTATCGTGGCCGGTTGCCGGTCATGGAGGTGTTACGGGTGGATGACACTTTCGATGAACTGATCTATACGGGGGCGCCGCGCCGGGAATTCATGGCCCACGGACGCGCCCTCGGATTGCGCACCATGGCGATGGATGGGATCGATCGGGTCAAGAACGGCATGACCACTTTGGAGGAACTGGCCCGGTCGGTCGATCTGATGGAATTGGGCGATTTCGGCCTGGAGTCCAATCATGCCTGAATTTTCCTATCGCGCAGCCGATCGTCGTGGACGGATTTCTCGTGGGACGATCCAGGCATTGAATGCCAAGGACCTGGAATTCAAACTTTCACGCATGGGCATGTGGTTGATCGAACTGGACGCCACGGCACTGGATGAACCGCGGGCGCGCCGCCGTGTGGTCGGGAGGAAACTCCTGATTCTTTTTTGCATTCACATGGAGCAGATGCTCAAGGCGGGCGCGTCGATTCCCGATGCCCTGGACGAGATTCGCCGTTCCATGTCCCATCCCAGGTTTTGCGAGGTCGTGGCCGCCGTCACCGAGGACATCCAGGGGGGAAAGGGGCTCTCGGAAGCGATGGCCTCCTATCCGGAAATCTTTCCTCCTGTTTTTTCGGGCCTGATCCGGGTGGGAGAACGGACGGGACAATTGACGGCAATCTTCAAGTCCCTGGCCGACAACATCAAGTGGGAGGACGAGTTGGCGACCCGGGCGGCACAGGCGGTCCGTTATCCGGTGATTGTCGCTCTGGTGGTGATGGCATTATTTTTCTTTCTGATGATTTTTCTCGCGCCGCGCCTGATGGAGTTCATTCCCAAGATGGGGGGCGAGATTCCATTGTATACGTTGCTTCTGTTTTCCCTGAGCCGGTTTGTGGTTCAGTGGTGGTGGTTGATGCTTGCCGCCCCCATGGCCTTGGTGTTGGGTTTCGGGTTCTTGCGACGGGTCAATCCCAAATTCGACCTGTGGTTGGATGGTGTGTTGTTGCGTGTCTGGTTTTTCGGCCCATTGGTGCGCAAGTTCTTCCTGGTCCGGTTCGCCACCAATTTTTCCCTCATGTACCGTTCGGGGGTTGCGGTACTCGATGCCCTGGCGATCAATGAAAACCTGACCACGAACAAGATTCTTTCCCGATCGATTCGCCGCATTCGCGACCGGGTAGCGGAGGGGCAGACGGTCAGTGCCGCCTTGCGTGAAGAATCGCTGTTGCCGCCGCCGTTGCCGCGTTTGGTCGAGGCGGGAGAGGCGAGTGGACAATTGGACGGGGCCATGGAAAATGTCAGTTATTTTCTCGATCGGGAGGTGCGTGAAAGCATCGACGGCTTGCAATCCATGGTGGAGCCTCTTTTAACCTTGGTGATGGGGTTTTTATTGGGTTGGGTGATCCTCTCGGTTTTTGGTCCCATATATGAGACGATAAGTCATGTCCGGTTCTGATGGGACGGGGAGGTAGCGTGCATGCAACGGCGTTGGACTTGTGACTGCGATGGCAGTGCCTTGGTGGCGTTTCTGGCGCTTCTTGTAGCGGCTCTGGGGGCGGTCGTGCTGCCTTTGGTCGATGCGGATCCGGGGCGGCTTGTGGCGAGGGAGACGACGTTGCGACGGATGGCCGATGCTGCGTTGGCGTTGCGGGCCTTTTCTGCCAGGGAACGGCGTCTTCCGTGTCCCGATGTGGATGAACCTCCGGATGGTTTGGCTGATGATCCCTGTCATGGGACGGCGGCGCGGAGCGAGGGGGTGGTGCCGTGGCGAACCTTGGGGTTGATGCCGTTGCGGGATGAATGGGGTGCGGGTTTGCGTTATGTCATTGTGGTTTCGGGGAGCGCGGGCATTGAGGAGGTGGGGTTGAGACCGATGGCGGGAGTGCGATGGGATGGCGTGGTGGTGGCCATGGTCCGGACCCGGGATAAAAGCCGCTGGCTTCCCGTGATTGGCGCGGACCACGTACTTCCGCTCAGGACTATTGAAAGAAAAAATGGGTCTAATGGTATGGTCCGCCCCGTTCCCAACGGCCTCGAAATGGGCCAAGATGGAGTTTCAGCTAACCATCAAAC
>JADGCV010000040.1 GCA_015228815.1 Magnetococcales bacterium
TGCGTTATGTGGTCGAAACCTACCGCAGCTACGACGAGCCGACGGTGCGTGAAATCATTCGCAGGGTACGTCCCGAGGAGGAAGCGAAGATGATGTCTTTATTTGCACAGGAGATGATTACAAAAGGGCGACAGGAGGAGGCCGCTTCCATGCTTCTCAAACTGATGCGCCGCAAGTTTGGGCAGATACCAGAGTGGGTACACGACAAGGTACGATCGGCGAGTCTGGACCTTATTGGGACATGGGGCGAAAACGTTCTGTTTGCAAATTCCGTGGATGAAGTATTTTCGTTCTGACACGGATCATCGGACGAGGGGGAATCGTTTTGACTGTGGAATCCCCAAACAGGCTTTGAGAGGAGTGAATGCCATGAGTTGGAGGTGGGGTTTTTCGCTGGTTTTGTTTCTGTTTCCGTGGCCGCTCCAGAGCGAGGAGATTGGAAGCGTCGATACGGTATTCAAGTTTCTGGGGCCGGATGACAAGATTGTCTTGGAGGCGTTCGACGATCCCAAGGTGGAAGGGGTTTCCTGTCACATGAGTCGGGCCAAGTCGGGTGGCATCAGTGGCGGGCTGGGGTTGGCGGAGGATCCCTCCAATGCTTCCATCGCCTGTCGCCAGACTGGCCCGATTCGCATGATCGAACCGCTCAAGGATGGCGAGGAGGTATTCACCGTCAAGACGTCACTGGTCTTCAAGGAATTGCATGTTGTCCGTTTTTTCGATCGGAAACGCAATACGCTGGTTTATCTGGTGTACAGTGATCGTTTGATCGAGGGATCACCGAAAAATTCTATTTCCTCGGTGCCGATTCGTCCATGGGACAAGCGTAACGATTCATGAAGCGTCATTCGAAGCGTTGTTCCAGGCGAAGAGACCCTTGATTTCTTCCGGGGTCAGGGTATTGCGACTCAGAGCGGAGAGGGAGTTTTGATGGGATGTGAGCATGGCGTTGAAGATTCTGATGTTTCTTTCCCACGCCCGCAATTTGGCTTCGAAGATCGTCTGGTTGAAAGGTTTGGCGATCATGTCGTCGCCGCCGGCGTCGATGCCATCGGCCAGAAGGTCGTCATCGAATTGACCGGACAGCAGGATGATGGGGACGAATCGTTCGCCACAGCGAGCCTTGATCTGGCGCACCAATGAAAGAATGTCGGAGCCGGAAAGATGCAGGTCCAGCAGGACGAGATCGGGGCGTTCGTTTTCGAAGACCTCCAGGGACTTGGCTTCGCCTGCCGCCGAACACAGGAGATAACCCAACGGCTCCAGAATGATCTCCAGCAGTTGAATAATGATGGGTTCATCATCTATGATCTGAATTTTCATTGATGGTGCCTGCGCATTCGCGCTCGGAAAAAGGGATCCATGGGATCCCTGTGGTGTGCTGTACGGTCATTGGCGATGGTGTGGCCGGAGTCTTGTTTCAATAGTGATCTTGGAAATTTTTGGAGTGCCAAAACGCACCTGTGAACATGCTTCGGGACCTCCCGAGGGAGTTTCCTGGGATCGGGTATTCTGGCATGGTCGTATTGTTTAAGCAATTTTCGTGCCTTGTTTTTACGGGGTTTGCGTGGGCTGTTCATTTTTCGATGGTGGGATCCCTGGAGGAACGTGATGAAAAAACCCGTATTGGGACTGGATCTGGGTGGGACCAAGATTGCGACGGCAATGGTCGATCCAGTGTCCGGAGGCCTGTTGGGGGAGGGGATACGGCTGCGGCGGACATTTGCATCCGAGGGTGAAGGGGATGTTTTTGCCGCTGTCGTTGCCGCCATCGAGGAAACCATGGCGGTTCATGGTCTCAAGGTGGAAGCGATTGGTGGTATTGGTTTGTGTGTTCCCAGTCCCGTCGATCCCCGGACCGGTTTTTTGTACAACCCGCCAAATTTGCGGGGGTGGGCCAATATTCCACTTCGGGAGAAATTGCAGGAGGTTTTCCCAACCGATGTGGCGGTGGACAACGATGCCAACGCGGCGGCCCTGGCGGAAACACGTTGGGGGGCGGCCCGGGGGCTTTGGAAGAGTGTTGTTTACGCCACGGTCAGCACCGGAATCGGTACCGGAATCATCATCAACGGCGCGATCCTGCATGGAAAGAATGGATTGGCTGGGGAGGGGGGGCATGTCCCGCTGGATGGGTTTGGCAACGTCCGTTGCGGCTGTGGCAATATGGGTTGCATCGAGGCCCTGGCGTCGGGGACGGCCATGGTCAAGCTGGCGCGGGAACGATTGCGCCAAAAGGACAGGAACTCACTGCTTCTGGAACTGTCCCAGGGGGATATGGACCGCATCGACATGGTGATGATTGGCGAGGCGGCAGGGCGTTTGGACCCGTTTTCCCAGGAAATCGTGGAAATCCAGGGAATGCGTTTGGGATTGTGGTTGGGGGGGATGATCGCCTTGTTCGATCCGGAAATGGTTGTCATCGGTGGTGGGTGTTCCAATCTTGGGGAACCCCTGTTCCGCGCCATCCGCCAGACGATGGTGGCCCGGACGATCCATCCCAAGGCCAATGAAATTCCCGTTGTTCCGGCAGGGTTGGGCAGTGCCTCCGGGGTCATGGGCGCGGCAAGTTTATTGTCTCTTCGTTGAGTTTGATGACCAGGCGAGCCGGGTTGGTCCGCTTGTGGGGTTCTTTTTGTATCCATGATGACTATCCCAAGGATCGGCCTCATGAATGTTCAGGTAAAATCAAAACGATACAGTCCCGGATTTGAGGCATTTACCAAAATCAGATCCTCAGGGAGCAAATTGACCGTTTTCAAAAAATTTGGCTTCCTCGAATATGGCAGACGGCATCTTTTTTCCATATATCCCTACTTGACCGTTCGAAAATTATTCAACATCTTCTTGTGTTTCATTGAGAAATCGATCAAATCGTCAAAAATTCGCAGCCTTCCCTACTTTATCAAGATCGAGCCCACGCCCAAGTGTCATTTGTACTGTCCAGGATGTTGGCACAGCAGGAAGGAATTCAAGAAAAAATTTGTGAATTCCAGAAATATCACGGTGGAAGAGGTGGGACGGATCATTGAACCTGTTTCCAGCACTTTGGTCGCTGTCAGCCTGAGTCAGATGGGAGAGCCGCTGCTTCATCGGGACCTGGTTGACATGATTGAAAAAATTCATTCATTCAATGTTGCCGTGACCTTCCCGACCAATCTCTCGGTGCCCATGAAAGACGACTGGATCGACCGGTTTGTTCTTTCGGGGGTGGATGCCGTATTGGTAGGTCTTGACGGATTATCCCGTGAAACCTACGAACAATATCGGAAGGGGGGAAACTTTGACCTCGTGGTCAATAACGTGAGAAGAATCGCCGCGGCCAAAAAACGTCTGGGCCGATCACGACCACGATTGGTTTGGAAATTTATTGTTTTTGACCACAATGCCCATGAGGTTCACGAGGTGCCGCAAAAATATCGTGAAATGGGATTCGATGATTATGAGATCGTTCTGGATAACCATCTCATGGATGAGTTTGTGGCACTTGAACGCTCTCCGGATATGGGCGGCAGTGGAAAAAGATCATGTTTTTGGCCCTATGGATTGATGGTCGTCGAATACGATGGCCAGGTTCAACCCTGCTGCACCAGCGGTTTCCGGCTTGGAAACGCCATTGAAACGGATACGCGCGAAATCTGGCACGGACCATCCTACGAGACGATCCGCAGGGGATTTTCTTCCTCCACTCCCGTGGAGGAGGTCCATCCTGTTTGCCGTTTGTGTCTTGGATTGGCGTCGAAGGATACTTTGAATATTGGATCCATGATCGAGCGTCGCTAGGGCTTTCATTTGGGCTCGGGAAACAATGTTCCGAATTTACCCACCGATTCGGTGATCCTGTCGTTGAACCGTATGATACTTTTAGTTTGATATTTCCCTGCCGTCAATTTTTTTCTATTGGATTATATGTCATGGAGATGCAGCCATCTTATGAGAAATATGGTAAGGGGGTCATTTTTGAGGTTATAGTAATTTTTCAGATTATTATTCATAGTTTATATGATGTTATTGAGAGATCAGTTTTTTGGGTTGAGATTTTGTTAATTACCATTTTTCTGGTTGGTTTGAGTCGTCGTTATTATTATCTTGAGCATCATAAACAATACTTAAGACACATTGTTTATTTTTCCTTCGTGCTTCCGCTTATCTCGTGGTTTCACGGAATGCTTTATGATGATTTTGATTTATTTTACTCATTAAGGCATGTTCTTTATTTTTCCTATGGAGTTTATTTTTTGTTTTCATTTCAAAGGGCCTACAAAATTATCCATGTTCTTGGAAAATGGGCTCCAATATTGGTAATTCTTTCATTCGTATATCCAATTCACCATATTATTGGGCTGTCTTTGATTGGTGTCGCGGTCAATCAGAAATTAAAAAGGTTTTTTATTGCATATTTCTCTATTATTGTTATGTATGTCTATTCAAATATCACGGCCGATTCTTTGAGTTATTTTGTAATTTTCATTTTTATGACGTTTTTATTATCCACGATCTATTTCTGGCCTCGGTTTGGCAAAGAGAAGAATGTGGTACGCTTGTTTAGGTTCTTAACCATTATTTCTATTATTGTTCTTGCATCTTTATACTCATTTCTTGGCTACTATGCAAACAAATTCGACTTGATGCACGCAAAATACGGTACACTCCACAGCTATATTTCAGTCGGAGATGGCGGTACATTGTGGCGTCTTGGTTATTGGGGTGTATTGATTGGTCGTTTGAATGAGTATCCACTCGGTTTTGGAATTGGCCGCCCATTCATTCCTGTAGAAATAGAAAATAGTGCATTCATTCAGATATTTAACCATAAAACGATCAGAGAGTCCTATTATGTCTCTCCAGCCCATAATGCGGTTGTCACCTTCACTTTTCTTTGTGGACCGTTTTTTCTGATTCCTACACTATTTTTCCTTTGGAATATGCCAAGATTGTTATACAAATCGCTTTCTTCGTATAATAGTTGTCGATGGTATGGGGTCATACTTACAGCCCTCTTTTTAAACGCAATGATGCACTTGTTATATTTGAGTTTCAACCCGGGTCTTGAAACACCACTGCATGCATCGAGTATTTGGTTTTCTTTTGGATTGTGGGTACGATTCGCCGCGGATTGGGGAAATGCAGGGTTTATCGTCAATAGAGGTCCATCAAGAATCGAAAAAATCCCACTGGTCTGGGTCAAAAGTTGACTCGAATAAGTTGGAAAAATTCAAGGCTCCAGAATCATGTTTTCATTGTTCAACCATTCTTCGCTCGCACGTCAGGCGTTCCAGAGAATTCTTGCTTCTCTTGCCATGGTATTGTTATTTCTGGGGCTGGCCGTCTGGTGGATCCAAAAGACGACCTACAGCAAGATGGTCACCATCGAGACCGACTTTCTTCGGAAACACTATCGCGAACAGATCGACCGCAAGGAACAGAACTGGAAACTTCAGGCCATCATGTTGCGCTCGGAACTGGAGTTCCAGAACCTGTTGGTCCGCGGTGCGGCGGGTTGGGAGGCTTTGAAGGGGTTTCTGGCGGTTCGCCAGGGGGGGAGTCAGTTTCGGCATCTGTTGGTGACCGATGATGCCGGTCGGATCCTTTTTCATTATGGCTCGGGAACCTTGTTCACCGATGACGCATCGTTCCCGGAAAAGGAAGAGGGCAGGTGGTATTTCTCCGAGGCATTGAACAGCCTTTTCTTCTACCAAAGGCAACGAATCTGGCTGGGACAGATGGGGGCGGGCCAATTGATCGTTCTCGTGGCCATGGACGGTGAATTGTTGCACCAGATTTCCTTTCCAGGGACCAGTCTGGGGCTCGAATGGAATCGGAGAATGATAGCCTGTTCCAACAGTGTCGATCTCCTGAATCCCACGTCAGCGCAATGCTTCAATACTGCGGCGGATGCGACCCTGGATATGACGATCGATGAAAAATTGCCTTGGGGCGGTACGGAAAAACCGTCGCCAATTCTTGTCGTCAATCGCAGTATCGAACCATTGTTTACCGTCCAGGAACTGCTTCTTTCCCTGGCTCTGGTTTTCCTTGGGGGCATTGTTCTGCTTCATTTCTCGGTTGGACACTGGTTGCTGTTGCAGGCGCGGCGGGTCAACCTTTTGGGGCAGGTCGCCGATGGCTATTCCCGGAACAACCGGATTACCGCGCAAATGGTCACCACCCTCGACGAAGTCCGGTGTTCCCAGGATGACGAAATCTCCATTGTCGCCCAATCGCTCTTTGAAATGACTCAGGTTGTTGAACAGCGGCTTGAGGAACGCCGCATCCACGAGGAAAAACTGGCCGAAAGCGAAAATCGATTGCGGGAAATCACCTCGATGATCGCCGATGGGGTATTCGTCATCGATGTTCGCGATGAAGTGACCTTTCTCAATCCCCAGGGGGAACGGTTGTTGGGGTGGAAACAGGAGGAATTGATCGGAAAGTCGAGCCACGATCTTTTTCACCATGTGCGACCCGATGGTTCTTCCAATCCCGTGGACCGCTGCCCGATCCATCGGACGCTCGTGGATGGCAGCTCCAATCGGGTCTACGAGGATTATTTTGTCCGACGCGATGGAACTTTTCTTCCCGTGGCCCTGGCCTCCGCGCCCATCGTTCGCGACGGGGTGGTGAAGGGGGCCGTCATCACCTTTCAGGATATTGGGGACCGACTGAAGGTCGAAAAGGAAATCCAGAAAATCCAGGAACGGTTTCAACGGCTGTTCAACATCGCCCGCGATGCCACCTTCGTGGTGGCAATGCATCCGGATGGACGGTTCGGAAATTTTCTTGAGGTCAATGATGCAACCTGTCTTCGCTATGGCTATTCCAGGGAGGAACTGTTGCGACTGACCCCTTCGGTCATCAATCCTCCAGAGGGCCAGGAGGACCTGGAACGTTTGGCCCACGACATCATGACGCGCAATCATGCCACCTTCGAACGATGGCATGTCACCCGGGATGGCCGACGCATTCCGGTCGAGGTCAATTCCCAGATGTTCGAGTTCCAGGGGCATCCCGCCGTTCTGTCACTGGTTCGCGATATTTCCGAACGCAAGCGGGCAGAGGAAATCATTCTGGAAAGCGAAAATCGGTTTCGGACATTGATTCACTCTCTGCGCGATGCCATCCTCGTTTTCGATGCCTCGGGAAAAATCATGCTGCTTAATCGCAGTGGCGAGCGAATGTTTGGCCTCTCGGACGCGGAGTTCGTCGGTCTTCCGGTTTCCGGATTGTTTTCCCAGATTCGTGGTGGCGTCTCCTGGGACCATCTGTCGCAGCGTTTCGACGCCCCTGGCGCCGAGGGGATGTCGATCACTCATGAGGGGATGGCCCTGAGGTCGATGGGCGATGAAGAATTTCCGGTCGAAATTTCCATCACGTCATGGACCAATCATGGGGAACGATTTTTCTCCGCCGTTGTCCGCGACATCTCGGAACGGCAATTATTGGAGCGGAGGGACCTGCGTGCCTACATCAATCGTATTGCCATCAGCGCCCTGTTGGAGGTGGCCCTGGAGCCTCTGCCACTCAAGCGCAAGCTCGAAGTGGCCATGGATATCATTCATACCGTTCCCCGGCTCGCCCTTCAGGCAAAGGGTTCCATCATGCTCGTGACCGAGGAGGGGGACCTTGAATTGATCGTCGAACGCAATTTGAGTGCGCCTCTATTGGAAAAATGCCGTCGCGTTCCCATTGGCCATTGTTTGTGCGGCAGGGCCGCCGAATCCAGGGAATTGATCTTTGCCGATGCCATCGATGCACGACATGACATCACCTTCGATGGCATTCAGCCCCATGGCCATTATTGTGTGCCCATCCTGTCCCGGGGGAATCTGCTCGGGGTCATGAATCTGTATGTCGCCGCCGGTCATGTCCAGGAACCCGAGGAGGGGGCGTTTCTCATTACCGTTGCCAATACCTTGGCGGGGTTGATCGAGCGTGGCCGGGTCGAGGAAAAAATCAAACACATGGCCAGTCATGATTCCCTGACGGGGCTGCCCAATCGAGTCCTGTTTCGGGAACATCTGGAGCAGGAGTTGCGTCATGCCAGTCGTACCAAAAGGGCTTTGGTAGTGGCATTCCTGGATTTGGATCGTTTCAAACAGGTCAATGATACTCTGGGGCATGAGGCCGGAGATCTTCTGTTAAAGGCGGTGACCCTCCGCCTGCGTCAATGTTTGCGCGAATCCGATACCCTGGCCCGGATTGGCGGGGATGAGTTTACCCTGATCCTTCCGGCCATCGACTGTCAGGCCAACGCCGTCAACGTGGCTGAAAAAATCATCGCCATCCTCCAGGAACCATTCATCATTCTGGAGCATACCTGTCGCATTGGGGTCAGTATTGGCATGAGTTGTTTTCCCGATCATGGTTTTCATGCGGACGAATTGATTCAACAGGCGGATCAGGCGATGTATATCGTCAAAAACACGGGGCGCAATGCCTTTGCCTTTTTCAATGGATCGTCGGAATTGGATTCTCCGGCCCCATAGTGTGGATGGGTCTGGGAAGGGGTTTCCCCTTCCCAGTGGAGGTTTGGCGGCAAAGCCTCCAAGGTTTTTATTTTTACTTTGACCGCTCAGACGGGACCGGATGGCGCGGGTTCATTTTCCTGGGTAAGGGTATCGGGTTGGGCCGGGGTGACCTCGATGTCGATGGTTTGCGGTGCATCCTGACCTGGAACATCAACCTGGAGCCGAAGTGATACCGGCGCCGATCCTTCGGGAGGGGTCCCCGAGACCCGCATTGTCGTTGTATCCACCTTCAGCCATGCCGGAAGCGGTTCTCCCGTGGTGGTGCCGACCGATCGGATCTCCCCTTTGGGTACCAGGGTCGTCAGATCCGAGACGAAACGGGTATCCGCCCTGACCGGCAACGTCAGTGGAACACCGCTGAATACCGAGGCCGCGCCCCCCTCGAGGCCAAAGACTGGCCGGACTGTGGGTGGCGTTGCCGGAATCTGTACCGGTGGGGCCGCCCTTGTTGCTGCCAGGGAACTGCCGGCGTTGGCCAGGGAAACGGCTGTCGTGCTGTTGTTTCCGGTCGCCACGGCTGATGTCGCTCCACCCGCCTGACGGGCATATTGCTCGGGATCGGGAACGCTGGCCGTCGTCAGATAGCCGTTACCCGTTTCGGTCACCCCTGCCGGAGGATAATCGTCATACCAGGTTTCCAGGCGGCGAAACGTATACAGCAATCCGCCAAAACGATCGACCAGATCCAGATTGTCATCATAAATCAACCAACGTCCATTGGGTGCCCGCACCCCATCGGTACCCGCATCGTTGTAGAAGGCGTTGGTCGCCGCCAATACGACTGCCTGGGTATCGCCGCCATTGCCCGTGACCTGCTTTTTGGTTGTCAGATCGGCACCAGTACGCACCCAAACCCGGCCCCCCGCCGTCATGCCGTCGGTGCCATCCACCGAATCGATTCTTAAGTTTCCCGTATCGTAGTAACTCAGATCCGAACCGGTCACCCCCGCAATCTTGTTGACATGGTTGCGGTTGGTCAGGCGCGCCGACCCGCCGGCAACCAGCTTGAGCGTTTCGGCGCTGACTGCCGCCGAGCCCGTTTCGGAAATGGTGCCACGGGTAGACTTCAAGACCACCGAACCGCCATTCAGGGTGATGCCCGTCACGCCTCCGACCGTATCGAGGGCATAATCGCCCGCGTCGGTGAAGGAAAATCCCGATCCCGCGCCGGAGACATTGGCCGCCAGCAGACCCAGATCGTTGGCTTCCTCAAGAGTGACCGTCCCCGTGGTCCACAGTCCCATCCCTTTCGTGGCCGCCGTGGTGACGATGGATCCCGATGACTGACGCAACGTTCCCGACACCGTCAGCAGAACGTCCCCAGCCGTCGCGGTCAGACCGGTACTGGTGCCCAGGGCATCCGATCCCTGGGTGGTCGTCAGGGTGCCGATGAGGAGGTCATTGCCGTTGACTGCGGTCAGGGTGCCGCCGGACGATCCGGCAAGGGTGCCGATGGCGTTGGTTGACCGGTCCAGGGTGATGGCGCCACCCGCGACGGCTCGCACTGCGGTCGCTTTCAGTCGGCCGGTTTCCTTTTGAATGATCTTGTGGCTCGAATCGGCGCCGGCGATCAGCGTGACGGTATGACCCGAAACATCCGCCCCCAGGGCTTGGCTGCCGGAAACCTTGAAACTGACATCGCCAAAACCGGCATCGACGCCCTGAATGACGTTGAGATCACCCGCCGCCACCGACAGGACGATGCTGGAATTGGTCGTTTTCAATCCGGAGCGTTCCCGGACCGCATGATCGAGGGTCGAAGGGCCGTTCTTTGGTGCGACCGTCCCAAGGTTCAAGTTTCCCGACGTCTGGCGCAGCCATTGCGCCCCGACCGATTCCGCCGCCAGGCTGTTGACGCCGCTGATTTCGATGCGATGGGCATCGTCGCCAAGAATGGAATCCACCAGCAGCAGGACATCTCCTCCCGTGGCAATTTCGCTTCCGGTGCCGTTCTTGCTGGTGGTCGTCAGGGAGTTTCCAACCACCAGTTGAATCGTTCCCGTCGTCGAACCGATCGTGGCGTTGTTGTCGATGATCATATCGCCTGCGTTTCCGGCATGGGATGAACGCAGATCGACGTAGCCGGATCCATGGGCGGTGATGTTTTGCGCGATGGTCAGATCGCCTCCCTCCGTCGTCAGGGTGACATCATTGTCATGGGCCGTTGTCGAAATCCCTTTCAGTTCCGTGGCCAGCCCTGCGACCAATGTCGCCTGTCCCGCTGCCGCGACCGCCTGATCCAGGGTGCTGGCGCTGTTGTGTACCGTGACACTTCCAACCTCCAGATTGCTTCTGTTGCCCAGCTTGCGCAGCCAGATGTCTCCGGAGGATCCATTGCCCAGGGTTCGTGCCGCAACTTTGGCGGCACCTCCCAGTTCCATGCGGTTGGTATCGGCGCCAATGTTCAGGCCCGCTTCGATCAATACCGACCCCAGAGTCATGATCTCGGTGGCTGTACCATTGGCGCTGTCGGTCGTCAGGCCATTGCCAACCACCAACTGCACCGTTCCCCGGGCGCTTTCAATCGTCGCCCCCTTGGTGATGGCCACGTCACCCTGATGACCGATCGATGCGGTGCGGAGATCGACCACACCGCTGCCATGGGCGCTGATCCCCTGGGTGATCGTCAGATCGCCCCCCTGGGTTGTCAGGGTGATGTTGCCGTCATGGGCGGTTGTGGACAATCCCTTGAGTACCGTTGCCCGGCCATTGGCGACCACCGTTTGACCGGTGGCGGACACGGCGCGGTCCAGCAGGTTTTCACCATTGATCGCCGTGACCGTGCCGATTTCCAGGTCGCTCAGGGCGCCCAGTTTGCGCAACCACAGGTCGCTGCCCGAGCCATTGTCCAACGTGCGCGCCGCAAGCACCTGGACGCCCCCCAGTTCGATGCGACTCCCATCCGTTCCCACACTCAATCCCGCCTCCAGAAGAACGCTGCCCTCGGTGGCGATTTCGGTCGTTGTCCCGTTGAGGCTGTCGGTGGTCAGGGTATTGCCCGCCAGAATTTGCACCGTGCCTCCGGTACTGGATACCGTCGCGCCATTGGCGATCCGAATGTCTCCCAGATGGCCGGCGAAGGCCGTGCGCAGATCGACCGAGCCGCTGCCATGGGCCGTGATCCCCTGGGTAATGGACACATCACCCCCCTGGGTGGTCAGGGTGATGGCACTATTGTTGGCCGTCGTCGAAAGGCCCAGAAGGGCGGTGGCCATCCCTCCGGAAACCATCGTCTGTCCCGTCGGTGACACCCTGTGATCCAATGAACTGGCGCTGTTTTGCACCGTGACGGTACCCAACTCAAGATCGCTCGTCGCTCCCAGTTTGCGCAGCCACAAGGGGTTGTCGTTCCCATTGGCCAGGGTCCGGGCCGCCAGAATCGATGTTCCGGCCAGTTCGATCCGTTTCGGATCGGTGCCGATGCTTGCTCCCGCCTCCAGCAACACATGGCCGCTCGTGGAAATTTCCACCACGCTTCCATTGAGGCTGTCGGTGGTCAGGGTATTGCCCGCGATCAGTTGAATCGTGCCGCTGGTGCTGCCGACGGTGGCGCCGTTGCCGATCAGGATGTCGCCCAGGTTGCCGCTGCCCGCGGTGCGAATATCGACATAACCGCTGCCGTGGGCCGTCACCCCCTGGGTGATGGCGACATCGCCCCCCTGGGTCGTCAGGGTGATGTTGCCATTGAAGGCCGTCGTCGAAAGCCCCCGGAGTTCCCGAACCCGATCCGCCAGAACCGTTACCTGGCCTGTCGGGGAGACGGAATGATCCAAAAGGCTTGGATGGTTTTGTACCGCGACCGTCCCCACTTCCAGGTCGCTGCCGCTCCCCAGCTTTCTCAACCACAGATGGCTGTCCGCGCCATTGCCCAGGGTTCGCCCGGCGACCTTGGAGACCTGGGCCAGTTCGATCCGCCGGGCATCGCTGCCGATGGAGCGCCCCGCTTCCAAAAGAACGTTGCCGGTGGTGGCGATTTCGGTCGTCGTCCCATTGGCGCTGTCGGTGGTCAGGGTGTTGCCGGCGATCAACTGCACCACGCCGCTGGTACTCGAAACCGTCGCCCCATTGTTGATGGCCATATCCCCAAGATTGCCGGCATTGGCCGTCCGGAGATCGACATAGCCGCCGCCATGGGCCGTGATCGCCTGGGTGATCGTCAGATCACCCCCCTGAGTGGTCAGGGTGATGACCCCGTCATTGGCGGTTGTCGAGAGACCCTTGAGGACCGTGGCGACAGCGTTGGCAACCGTGGCCGGACCCGAGGCGAGGACGGCATTGTCCAGGGTGCTTGAGCTGTTGTGTACCGTCACCGAGCCGACCTCCAGATCATCCGTCGTTCCCAGTTTTCTGAGCCACAGGTGACTGCCCGCGCCATTGGTCAAGGTTCGCGCCGCAAGGAGGGATACATCGCCCAGTTCGATGCGGTTGCTGTCACTGCCGACGCTCAAGCCCGCTTCCAAGAGAACATTGCCGCTGGTGGTGATTTCGTTGGTCGTTCCATTGGCGCTGTCGGTGGTCAGGGTGTTGCCGGCGATGATCTGGATCGTGCCACGGGTACTCGACACCGTGGTTCCGTTGTTGATGGCGATGTCTCCCCGATTTCCGGCGTTGGCGGTACGAATATCGATGGCGCCGCTGCCGTGGGCCGTGATCGCCTGGGTGATCGAAAGATCACCGCCCTGGGTCGTGAGGGTGATGGCGCCATGATTGGCCGTCGTCGAAATTCCCTTGAGAACGGTCGCCACGGCATTGGCCACCGTCGTTTGCCCGGTGGCGGAAACGGCATTGTCCAGGGTGGAGGCGCTGTTTTGTATCGTGACCGCGCCGACCTCCAGATCACCCGTTTCCCCCAGTTTTCGCAGCCACAGATGATTGCCGCTGCTGCCGTTGGCCAGGGTGCGCGCCGCCAGGAGAGGGGTCCCCGCCAGTTCGATCCGGTTGCCATCGCTCCCCAGGGCGAGGCCCGCTTCCAACAGGACCGATCCAAGGGTCGAGATTTCGCTGGTGGTTCCGTTGGCGCTGTCGGTGGTCAGGGTATTGCCCGCGATCATCTGCACCACACCGCTGGTGCTCGAAATCGTGGCCCCATTGTTGATGGCAATATCTCCAAGATTGCCGGCATTGGCGGTGCGAATATCGATGGCGCCGCTGCCATGAGCGGTGATCGCCTGGGTCACCGTCAGATCACCCCCCTGGGTGGTCAGGGTGATCATGCCATTGTTGGCAGTCGTGGAAAGACCCTTGAGATGGGTCGCCACGGCGTTGGCCACCGTGGTCTGTCCCGAGGGGGCGACGGCATTGTCCAGGGTGCTTGCGCTGTTGTGTACCGCGACCGTTCCCACTTCCAGATTGCTGGCGCTCCCCAGTTTTCGCAACCACAGATGACTGCCGGCGCCATTGGTCAGGGTCCGCGCCGCCAGAATGGCGACGTTACCCAATTCAATCCGGTTGCTGTCGCTGCCCACGGCGAGGCCCACGTCCAGGAGAACATTTCCGGTCGTGGCAATTTCCGTGGTCGTGCCGTTGGCGCTGTCGGTGACCAGTGTGTTGCCCGCCACGATCTGGACCGTGCCACTGGTGCTCGAAATCGTCGCCCCATTGTTGATGGCGATGTCCCCCAGATTGCCCGTGTTGGCGGTGCGCAGGTCAATGGCGCCGCTTCCGTGGGCCGTCAGGTTTTGCGTCACCGACAGATCGCCCCCCTGGGTCGAAAGCGTTATATCGCCACTATTGGCGGTCGTTGACAGTCCCTTGAGTTCGGTCGCGACCAGATTGGCCACCGTCGTCTGGCCGGTTGCGGAAACGGCGTTGTCCAAGGTGCTTGCGCTGTTTTGTACCGTGACCGTTCCCAGTTCCAGATCGGCGGTGCTTCCCAGTTTCCGCAACCACAAATCGCTGTCCGCCCCATTGCTCAAGGTGCGTGCCGCCAGTTTGACGGTTCCCCCCAGTTCGATGCGATTGCTGTCGGTACCGATGCGCAACCCCGATTCAAGGAGGACATGGCCACCGGTTTGAATTTCGGTCGTGGTCCCATTGCCGCTATCGGTGGTCAGGGTATTGCCGGCGATGATCTGGACCGTGCCACTGGTACTTGATACCGTGACACCGTTGTTGATGGCGATGTCTCCCAGATTGCCGGCGTTGGCCGTTCGCAGATCGACATAGCCGCTGCCATGGGCCGTCACCAACTGGGTGAGGGTCAGATCGCCGCCCTGTGTTGTCAGGGTGATGTTGCCGTTGTTGGCCGTGGTCGAAAGCCCCTTGAGGGCGGTTGCCTTGCCCCCGGTCACGGTGGTCTGACCCGTGGGCGAAACGGCATGATCCAGGGTGCTTGCGCTGTTTTGCACCGTCACCGTGCCCACTTCCAGATTGCTGCCGCTCCCCAGCTTGCGCAGCCACAGATGGCTGTCCGCCCCGTTGGCCAGGGTTCGCGCCGCCAACAGGCTGGCATTGCCCATCTCGATGCGCTTGCTGTCTGTCCCGACGCTCAATCCCGCTTCAAGGAGAAGACTGCCCGTGGTGGCGATTTCCGTCGTCGTTCCATTGAGGCTGTCGGTGGTCAGGGTATTGCCGGCGATGATTTGGACCGTTCCGCTGGTACTGGAGACGGTGGCGCCATTGGTGATGGCGATGTCGCCAAGATTGCCGGTGTTGGCGGTTCGCAGATCGACATAGCCGCTGCCGTGGGCCGTCACCAACTGGGTGAGGGTCAGATCGCCCCCCTGGGTGGTCAGGGTGATGTTGCCGTTATTGGCGGTGGTGGACAGCCCCTTGAGGACGGTTGCGACCGCGTTGGCCACCGTCGTCTGTCCGGTCGCGGAAATTGCGTTGTCCAGGGTGCTTGCGCTGTTTTGCACCGTGGCCGAGCCTGCTTCCAGATCGTTGGTACTGCCCAGTTTGCGCAGCCACAGATGGCTGTCCGCGCCATTGGTCAAGGTTCGCGCCGCCAGAAGCGACACATTCCCCAGTTCGATCCGGTTGCTGTCGGTGCCGGCGCTCAAGCCCGCCTCGACCAACACCGTTCCCGTCGTCAAGATTTCGGTGGTGGTGCCGTTGGCGCTGTCGGTGGTCAGGGTATTGCCGGCGATGAGCTGGATCGTGCCGCTGGTACTCGATACCGTTGCCGCATTGTTGATCCGGATGTCGCCCAGATTGCCGGCGTTGGCGGTGCGCACATCGACATAACCGCTGCCGTGGGCCGTGACCGCCTGGGTGATGGTCAGGTCGCCCCCCTGGGTGGTCAGGGTGATGTTGCCATTGTTGGCGGTCGTGGCAAGTCCGTTCAGGCTGGAAGGGCCGACGACAAAGGTTGTCTGACCGTTGAAATCAAGGGCAGTGACCGAGCCGATCTCCAGATCGCTGGTCGTTCCCAGTTTGCGGACGAACCAGGTGTTTCCCGCCGTGGCGGCCAGTTTGGCGGCACTGGCGATCTCGATGCGGTTGCTGTCACTCCCGACGCCCGAACCCGTTTGCAACAACACGTTGCCCGATGTTTCCAGCTCGGTCCCGGTCCCGTTGGCGGTCGTGGTGGTGATCGCCTGGCCGGCGTAGAGTTGCAGGGTGCCGCCCCCGGTCGATTGAATGGTCGCGGTTTGCCCGGAGGCTGGATTGATGGCAATGTCCGAGGTGCTGCCATTGGCCCGTAAATCGACGGTGCCCGAACCTCCGGCGGTCACATTGCGGGTGACGGTGATGCTGCCGCCCCCATCTCCCTTGGTGGCGATGGCGATTTTTCCACCACTGGCGGTCGTGATCCCGGAGGTGCCGTTGACCGTGCCGATGGTCAGGCCGTCTTTTTCGTTCAGGGTATAATCCTTGTTGGCCCCGCTCATCACGCTGGACAGGGTGCCGATCTCATTGGTAGTGCCGCCGGTGATCAGGTTTAGAAGCACCTTGCCGGTATCGACATCGGTCTTGAGCCCTCCTGCCTTGACCAGTTGCGTCTGGGTCAGATCGTTGGTGGTGGCGGCGTTGAGCAGGGTGACCGTCGCCTCCCCGGTCGTGGCGGTGATGCCGCTGGTGGCGCCGACGCCGTGGGCGGCACTGACTGTCCCGATCTCCAGAGACCGGACATTCTTGAACTTCAATCCCTGGCTGCTGCCGCTGATGTTGGCGGCGAGGATGCCCCGCTCGGTGCCGACGGTGCTGTCATAAATTTCATTAAGATTGTCGAGCGATGAGGTCGAAACTGCATCGACGAGCAGTGATTTGGCCTTGACGATGGCGGTACTGGATTCGGTGACCGCCCCCTTGCCCGAGGCCAGGCGGACGATCGCTCCGGAACCGATGGCTCCGCCGTTGGTGGTATCGATCGAATGGGTCAATTCGGTGTTGCCGGTGGTGCTCGTGCTGTTGGATGAGGATTTAAGAATGACATCGCCCAGATTGGTCGTGATACCGCTGACCGTGGTGCTTGCCCCCGTCACCGTGGAGGTGATGCTCCCGACCGTCAGGCCGTCGGCATCCATCACGCTGATCACCTGTCCCGCGCCGCCCAGCACTGCGGCCAATGTGCCGATCTGGTTGGTGGTGTTGTCGAGGGTGACATACCCGGAATCGACCTTGAGGGAGAGGGTCGTCGCCTGGATGTCGCCTTGACGAACCGTACCGTTGGCGGTGGTTTCCTGGGTCAGGTTGCCGCTCGGCAGCCACAAGGCGACCGCTCCGGAACTGGAAATGCCATCCTTGTTGGTCGCGGTCGTCGTGACGGTGCCGGAACTGTCGGAGGACCGGGCATTGTAGGAGACCCGCCCAACCTGGATTCCTCCCGCCGCCGTGGCATTCTTGAATTCCAGGCCGTTGGTGGCGGTTGCCGCCAGCAAACCATCCGATGCCGCCTGCTTGATGACATTGTCATTGCGCAACTGCGACAGGACCCCTCCGGAATTGACGTAGAGGCTTCCTGCGGTCACGATCGCCGACCCTGTTTCCACCACACCGCCCGTGGTGGCATGGGTCGCGTACAGGGCGGTTACTCCCTTGTTGCCCGAGTCGATGGACTGGGCGATGGTCAGGGCGCCCGAAGTGGTGCCGACGTTGATCTGATTGCTGGTGGTATTGCTGTTGGCGACGATGCCGGTCGCGGTTCGGACCGTATCCAGGCCTTCACTGGTGATGCTGCCGATGGTCAGGGCCTGGGCGTTGTTGACCGTCAGATGACCGGTCGTGGTCCCGGTCAGGCTGGCCGAAAGGGTACCCAGCAGATTGCTGCCGGTGAAGACGTAATCCCCGGTTCCCAACAACAACATTTGATCCACGGTGATGGCGCTCGAACCGGCCCCGCCTGCGGCGGTGTCCATGGTCAGGATCCGGGCCGTCGGGTTCGATGAGCCCTGGACTGTCAGGGTGGCATTGACCTTGATGTTGCCTGTGGTGTTGCCCATGAGCAGGGTCGTGTTGTCCCGGATCGTCGTTGCATCGGCGACCGTCAGGGTCCCCGAACCGTCGGTGCGACCGATGGTGACGGCCCCCGTCGCCCCGGTTCCGGCGGTGCCGTAGCCGGTGTTGCCGAATCCCGCCTGGAAAATGCTCAGGGAACCGCCGTTGAACCAGTTGCTTCCCAGATAGAGTTTGCCGACAACGCTGCTGTCTTCGTTCAGGGTGGGGGAGGAGGGATCGGAATGAAACTGAATGTCGCGGCTGGCGGTTTCGGGGACGATCCGCAGTTCTCCCGAACTGGCCACCTTCAGGTGCAGGGAGGATGAATTGACAAATTCCATGGAGTCGGCGGTCAAGGTGATGATCCCCGAGGCGCTGATTCCCGAATTGACATCCCCCGAGTCGATGGCGGCATAATTGGCCGTCCCGAGATACATGGTCTGGCCCTTGGCATAGATGCCATAGCTGTTTTCGCCGGTGGTGAAGGTGGTTTTGCCACCGTAGGTCCCCGTCAGCGAAATATTGCCGCTGGTCGAGGTGATCGCCGTATTGGTGTCCTCGATGCGGATGCCATGGTTTTCACTGAGAAACGTCTGATCGCCACCGCCACCCTTGCCGGTGATGGTGATGTTTCCGGTCGCCGATTTGATCAAGGCTTTGCTGGAGATGATCACCCCGTCATAACGTGAGCCACCGGTCGGATTGGTGCCAATGTAGGAGCCATCGCCATTGAGGGTGATCGTTCCGGCCCCGGAAGCCTGAAGGGTGACTCGTGAGGATCCCCCTTCGCCGATGATCAGGCCATCCTTGTTGCCGGCATTGGTGGCGACGGTGACCCGACCATCGAGGACCAGGTTTCCCGTCCCTGAATTCAGATCGGTCTGGGCCCCCGACAGGCGGATGCCGGAGCCGGCATCGTTGGTCAGAGGGGCCTTGCCGTAGAGGGAAACATTGCCGTTGCTGGAGAGCAGTTTGCCATTGAGAAGATAGATGCCGTCGGTCACGCCATCCTCGTCACTGCCATACCCCGTGGCGAAGGCCGAACTGGTGCCCAGATTGATGGCCCCGCCATTGCTCTTGATGGTGGCGCTGTTGAGGTAGATGCCGCCACCCGTGGCCCCCGTGGCGACGAACGGGTTCAAGGAGACGGTCAGGGTGCCGGCGCCGGTCGTGCCATCGATCGACCGGTTCTTGATCTTGATCGAGCGGTCGGCATTGATGGTCAGGGTCCGGGCGGTATTGTTCGGGGTGTTGAAATCGAAGGTTTCCTGTTTGTAATCGGCGTATCCGCTGACGCCAGCCCGGGTGCCACCGGTCACGTTGACCACCGTGTCGGTGGCGTAGAGCTTGATCGCGGGGGTTCCCAGGGTGCTGGAGGCGACCAGGACGTTGCCGGACACATCCATGAGGTTGATGGTGCCGGAGTTGAGGGTGACGCTGGTCGGTCCGGTCAGGGTCAGGCTTTTCAACTGGGTGTTCGCCGCCGAGCCGCCGACACTGTTGCCGGAGGCGCTGCCCAGGGTGATGTTTCCGGGGGTGACTCCGGAGGTATCCACCGTCAGTGCCTGGGACCACAACACCGCCGGAGAACTGGGCATCGAGCTTGCGATATTGCTCTGGAAATCGATGGCGCCGCCATTGCCGGTATAGCTGCCGCCGCTTTCGGGGCCGGTCGCGGACAAGGTGACCGCATACCCCGGGGCTGCCAGGGAGACGCTCTGGTAGAAGGTGATGTTGCCCGAGGTGGTGGTGCTGGTCTCGGTGATCTTGGTGGAAACGGGGGTCGCGTGTCCCAGGACGGTCGGTTTGTAGAAATTCACCGCCCCGCCATTGGTGGCGAGGGTGCCGTTCAGAGTGATGGTTCCGGTGGTGGTGGAGGTCGTCCCGAAATCCAGGCTCAAGGCCCCGGTGGTCGAGGAGATGTCGGCGCCGGTGGCCAGGGTGATGTCGTTGGCCGCGGAAAAGGTGATCTTCGCCGCTGCCCCCGAGGTCTTGGAAATGTCGGAATTGATCGTGATGTTGCCCGATTCGCCTCCGGCGGTGGCGGTACTGAGGGTCACATCGGTTCCGCCGTTGATCGCCGATTCGATGGTGCTGGCCTGAACATTGGCGCCGGTGTTGGCCGCTTCGAATCCACCGGCATCGACGTTGCTCGATACTGCGGTCGATATGGTCAGGTTGTAGGGGTCAAGGAGCCATTCGCCACCATCGCCCCCCGGTGTCGCCGCTTGAACCTGGCCTGAGACCCCCAATTCGCCACGGCTCGACGTTTCGACCTTGCCGCCCGCGCCCGTGCCCGCGCCGCCGGCGGTGATGGTCCCCTCGTGGTTGGTCGAGTCTCGTGACCACAGCACCACCGTGCCGCCGTCCCCCTTGTCCCTGGCCCGGGCGTTGATGTCGGCCTTCTTGGCGACCGTCACCCGACGCGCCTCGGGAATGGCGGGATCCTTGCCTTGCCAGCCACCGCCGATCATTACGGTACCGCCGCCGTCCTTGCCGGAGGCATCGACCTTGGCCTCGGATGCGACCACCACTTCCCTGCCGGTGGCGATGATTCGTCCCCCTTTTTCTCCCGGATCGGTCCCCCGGGCCTGGGTCGTTCCTCCCAGATGGACGTCACCTCCGTCACCTTCGATCCATATTTCGCCATTTCTCATCGCGAGGGAATCGGCCTGGACGACTCCGCTTTGATTGACCGCCTGGGCCAGGGCGGGGGCGGCGGTTTTGGCGGTCATCCAGACCCGGCCACCATCGGCGATGACCTGTCCGGTATTGCGGACGCGGGCTTTGTCGCCCGCGGTATCGACCTTGACGCCGATCAGTCCGTTGCCCGCAAGATTCAGGGTGACCTCCCGACCGGCGGCCATCGCTGCCTGCCCGGATTGGGCGCGTATGACCCCTTCGTTATCGACTTCGGCCCCGACCAGGGCGACGAATCCCCCTTCCTTGGCGGCAATCTCCCCGGCGTTGATAACTTTGCCTTCCCCTCCTGCAAACCGGTAGCGCCCCGAATTGAAATCCTCGTTGGTCATGTTGAGCGCCGAGGCGGCGATTCCCGCGGCATCGACCCGGGCCGAAGGAGAAAAATAGACTCCGGAAGGATTGACAAGGATGACCCGTCCGTTGGCCGAAAGGGTGCCGAAAATTTGCGACGGGTCGGCGGAGCGGACACGGTTGAGTGCCGTGGCCTCGGCGGAAGGCTGGACAAAGCGGACGGCGGCATCCTTGCCGATATCGAAGGAGCGCCATTCGGTGATCATCGACGGCGTCTGCTGATTGACCGTCATGTTCGCCCCCGATTCCATGATCTGGCCACTGCCGTTGACGACCTGGCCACCCACCGGCAATTGCGTGGGGTTCGGCGGATCGGCACATGCCACGGGTGACCAGGCCGCCATCAGGGCGGCGAGGAGCATCGTGTGCGGACGGGTGAACGGGTGTTTTGCCGTCCTGGGGGAGGGAAGAGGGCGGGGATGGAACCGGTTGCCATCCCTGGACGAGCGTGGGTGAATGTTGGCGTGGGGTGTTTTTTTATTCATGGACCGGTCACCTGGAATCCGACGCTGCGCGAAGGGTGGTGCCCGGAAGTGGCATCCGTCTCCAAAAGACGGCGATTCACCATCGGCACCGTTAACTCGAAGCATACAGGAACCATGCCGCTACAAGGAACCCTTTTTTTCCGAGATCGATGGCTTGAGAAGGGGGGGGAGGTATGGTCCGATTGGAGCCGCCTCTCGGAATTGAACCGAGGACCTGCTCATTACGAGTGAGCTGCTCTGCCCCTGAGCTAAGGCGGCGAAACCAGGGAGGCATTATCCATCGCCCGCTTCATATTGTCCAGAAGCATTTCATGTGGTGTGTCGGCAGCCAATGATTTGTCCGGGCTTCCTCCTCCATGCCTGACAACCCGCGACCCAATCGCGACAACTCCCCGTTGGACCACACCGTATCAAACAATTTCATCGTTATGAAAATAAACGATTTTATACGCCATGAATCCGTAATATCCGATTTTTTGAAAAAATCATATCATTTTTACGACAATAAGGATATGATGCCCACACCAACGAGTTGAACGAAATGACACCTCGTCATGAGGTGTCGCCAACAACCAAATCACAGGAGAGTGCAAATGGGTTTTCCTCCGCCGCTTCCAGGATTTCAACTCAGCTTGAAAAAAGCGACCCCCACCCCGTTCAATGATGTCACCCTCAGAACCCAGTTGGAAAACGTCGGCCTGAACTGCGCCGAACTCACCCCGAGCACGTTGCAAAATTATGTCAATCAGGTTCATTCCCAGATCCCCGGGGGAGAAATACAATCCTTTGCCATTTTGGCCCCCTCCGATGATCAGGAGGCCAGGTCCTGCATGATGACTGGCGCCGCACGGCTTCAGACCAACAACATGCCAGCATACACCCAGGTCGCAACCGGAGACTGGACCGCCTCCGACTTTGCCGACAACTATGGGCCGGAACTTCAGGTCATTCAAAACAAACCGCACTTCCAATGGCTTTTCGACAACAGTGGTGCCAACGGATTCACCGGTCAGTTCGGTAATCCGATCATCAAAACCGGCTATTACAAAAACGCCGATGCCATCAAGGAACTGTTCATCGATTCCGCCGTCGCCGCATCCTCCGTACTGGTCGCCGGTCTGAACAAACAATCCATTCAGGCTGTGATGACAACTGTCATCAACCCCATGACCCAGTCAGACCTGAGCAACTATAAGTTGGATAACAAAAGTCGTGTCATCCTGCTGGTCCAAATGAGTGGCAGCGAATACATCGGCCTCGGGGTGTTGACCCTCGATTACAGTCTGAACATCCAGGATTACAAACGAAAAACAAAGGATGGCGGCGACACGCACAAGACGGATCTTTCCATGAGTGCCCGCGCCGTCCTGTATTCGGAACCGGACTCCCTGTGCCGCCATTATCATTCCGTTCTCAAACACTTCGGCCTGCCCGACACGCCGACCATCCGCTGCAAATGATGCCTTCGAGCGTCCATACACACTGTTTTATCGTCATCCAATGCGTCACAGACACGATTAAGGAGAATAGATTATGGGTTTTCCACCGCCTGTCCAACATGAACTCAAGATTTTCGATACCTTGCCCGCTGCCAATGAAACGACTTTTTTCGCCGGCATTCCGAGCACCAACACTTCCAATGAAGCCCTGGCCATCATTCTCTACAGTCCCAATCTGCAAATCGTCGCCTCGTTGGACAACAGCCACTCGGATGTGACCAGCACCTATCAGACCTCCATCAGTCAAGGGTTCACCTTCAGCACATCGCAAAGCATCAGCATCACTTCCAGTGTCGGTGTCTCCATCGAGATCGTCACCGCCAGCGTTTCCACCACCTTTGCCCTGTCCTTCACGGAACAATGGAGCACGACCACCACGAAAACGATGAGCTTTTCCTGCCCTCCGGGGAAGAAAGCCTTCGTTTATCAAGGCACGCTCATGTCCCAGGTTCTGAAGTTCAATTCGGGAACCAACACCTACTCCTGGAGCGGAGGGGCCGCCAAGGCCTTGACCCAGGTTCTGGTCACCAGCGCCACGCCCATCGGTATCGCGCCCTCGAACACGGTGACCATCAATAGCTGATGGGTCACCCGGGCCGGTTGGTCCTTTCCCTCGGGGAGGACCAACCGTACCGATGCGCCGGACAAACGCGGTTTGTGTTGTCCTGATCCATTCCATCTTCAAGCGGGAAGAACGCGGTCATGCATCATCCAACCAGGACCTGCCCCATTGCCATCGTCGGCATGGCATGCCGATATCCCGACGCGGACAGCGTGGAACAACTCTTCGAGAACACCCTTGCGCAACGTCAATCGTTTCGCCGCATTCCCGAGGTCCGAATGTCTTCGGGCTATTTCGATCCCAGTGGCAAGGACATGGATTGCGCGTATGCAACACAAGCGGCACTTCTCAAGGGGTTCGACTTTGATCGTGCATGGTTTCGCGTTTCCCAAAAAAGCCATGAAGTCACCGATCAGACCCACTGGCTGGCATTGACCGTGGCCAGGGAGACCATCGAGGACATCCGCTTTCGCAAAGGCGAAGGTCCGGACAACGAGGCCGTGCGCGTGGTGGTGGGCAACTCCCTGGCCGGAGAATTTTCCAGGGCCCATGTCATGCGCTCACGCTGGCCCTATGTGCGCAACGTGCTGGCGCAACACCTGCGGCACGAACAGCCGCATCTCCACGATGCCGAATTCGCCCGTCTCCTGGGTGACCTCGAAGTCCGATACAAAAGCCCCTTTCCCGTTCCCAACGAGGATTTTCTTGCCGGAGGTTTGTCCAATACCATTGCCGGTCGCATCTGCAACCACTTTAATTTCAAGGGTGGTGGTTACACCGTGGATGGGGCCTGCGCTTCATCATTGCTGGCCGTCACCGATGCCTGTTCGGCACTGGTGGCGGGCGATGCGGACATGGTCCTGGCTGGCGGCGTCGATTTGAGCATCGATCCGTTCGAACTGATCGGCTTTTCCCGTACCGCGGCGTTGGCCCGTGACGAAATGCGGGTCTACGACGTGCAATCCCAGGGATTCTGGCCGGGTGAAGGGTGTGGTTTCGTCGCCTTGATGCGTTACCAGGATGCCCTGAAACAGTGTACCCATATTCATGCCGTCATTCATGGATGGGGCATCTCCTCCGATGGCCGGGGCGGTTTGACACGCCCCGAATCCGAAGGGCAAACGCTGGCCGTGCAGCGTTGCTACCGGCGCTCCGGCTACGGCATCGAGTCGGTGGGCTATTTCGAGGGGCATGGCACCGGGACCAGGGTGGGCGACGCCACCGAACTGAAAACCTTGATCGATGCCCGGAACAACAGTGGCAATCCCATCGAACCGGCCGTGATCAGTTCCATCAAGGCCAACATCGGTCATACCAAGGCGGCCGCAGGGCTGGCCGGATTGTTGCGCACGGTGAAATGTCTCGGCGAACGGATCCTGCCACCAACCACCGCGTGCCGGCAACCACATCCCCTGCTCATCGCCAATCCGCACAACCTTATGCCCGCCAGTCAACCGCGGGAATGGCGGTCCGATGGATTGGAACGCCGCGCCGGGGTCAGCGCCATGGGATTTGGCGGCATCAACAGCCATATCACCCTCGCCGAGGTCCCGGAACCGGTTCGGACCACCGTCCCGATCGTCGGCGAAGGACGGGCGCCACTCGAACGACTGCGCACCTTTCAGGATGTGGAACTGTTTCCGTTCGCGACCGTCCATCGAAAGGATCTGGCACGACTCATCGATCGGGTCGTCCACTTTGCCCATGCCTGTTCCCGATCCGAGTTGACCGACCTGGCGGTCGATCTGGGAAACCGCTTCACCAACGGCGGATTGACCTCATGGAAGGCAGCCGTGGTGGCGGGAACACCCGAGGAGTTGCACAATAAATTAATAATATTAAAAAAAATAATGGAAAATGCCGACGATTCGATCGTTCATCTGTCCGTTGCGGACGGTGTCTTCCTGTCGTCCAATCATGTCCGTGGCCGCATTGGATTGATGTTCTCCGGACAAGGGGCGCCGGCACGCCCGGAAGGCGGTATCCATGCCCGCCGCTTCGATGAGGCCCGGGATTGCTATCGGCAGGCAGCCCTCGATGATTTTCAGGATCGAAGCGATACCGACTTTGCCCAGCCCGCCATCGCCACGGCCTCGCTCGGCGGGCTTGCGCTGTTGCGGCGGCTTGGTCTTCAGGGCGATGTGGCTCTGGGGCACAGCCTGGGTGAGTTGTCGGCCCTGCATTGGGCCGGGTGCATGGAGGCCTCTGAACTGTTGACCATTGCCAGGGCGCGTGGCCGGGCCATGGTGGCGGACCCCCGTACCCATGGAGCCATGGCGGCCCTTGCCGCGGACCGCGAACGAACGATCGCCGCCATCGACGGATACGAAAATCTTCATGTCGCCAATATCAATGCTCCGAGCCAAACGGTGGTTTCCGGTGACCGTCGGGCGGTGGAAACCCTGGTGGACCAGGTGCGGCGCCAGGGAATGAACGCAACCCTGTTGCGCGTGCGCCAGGCGTTCCACACCCCCGCCATGGCCGGTGTCGCCACGATTTTTTCGGATCTGTTGCAGGAGTTTCGGTTTCGCCCCCCGGAACGCACGGTCATCTCCACGGTGACCGGACTGCCACTGCCCAACGATACCGACCTCACCCGCTACCTGGGCGATCAATTGGTGTCCCCGGTGCAGTTCCTGACCGCCGTCACCCAGGCGGCGGGGATGGTGGATCTATTGCTGGAGGTCGGGCCGGGCCAGGTGCTGACCCACCTGGTCAATGGTTTCAGCGATACACCGGCCATCTCCCTGGATGTGGGCGGCGATTCCATGGGACCCTTTCTGCACGCGGTGGCAGCTCTTTTCGTTCTGGGACGCGCCCCACGATTGTCCACGCTTTTCAAGGACCGTTTTGCGCGGCGATTCAATTGGAACTGGAATCCACAATTCCTTAAAAATCCATGTGAATCGATTCCGACACTGCCGGAACGGCTTTCTCTGCCGAAAAATGAAGAGAAAAGCGCCGAAAAAAACGTCACCGGAAAAACAGTCGCCGGAGAACCGGACGCCACTCCAGTGTCCGAACGTCCGACCGACGGCGACACCACCGACCGTCTGCGCCAGATCATTGCCGAACATACCGGCCTTCCACCTTGGACCATCCAGGACAGCAGCCGCATGTTGGCGGATCTTCATCTCAATTCCATCACGGTTGGCGAAATCATCGCGCGACTGGCCGCATCGACGGGCTTGCGGGTTCCCGCGGATCTGACCGAGTTCGCCAACGCAAGCCTTGCCGAAATCACCACGGCGCTTGAACGACGTCCAGGCGCGACCGATCCGCGGATGACCGCCACGACGACGACGCCCCATGGCATCGGCAGCTGGGTTCGTTGTTTTCATGTGGTGCCCGCATCACCCCCCCCCCTGGAAGACAACCCCGTTGTTTCCCAGGGAATCTGGGAAGGATTTGGCAATCGTCTGGCCAGGGAAGAGGCTTTGCTGCGCCGGCTGAACTCCGAACCGCATGGTCACGGCGTGATCCTCTGGCCTGGCGCGTTCCCCGAGGTTGGGACGCTCCCGGTCCTGTTGCAAGGGGCGCAACGTTGCATCGAACGGGCACGGCAGCTTCATGGGTCGTCGATGACTTTTGTCGTGGTCCAGCAAGGTTGGGGCGGCAGTGGTTTCGCCCGCTCCTTTTTCCTGGAACATCCGGACATTCGCACCCTGGTCATCAATCTGCCGCCAACGGAAACCATGGATTCCCCGGCCTGGATCATCCGGGAAATCGATGGCGGGCGATCTGGATTTGGCGAAATGTTGATCGATGAAGCGGGACAACGGACGGAACCTTATCTGAAACCGGTCCCATGGTCGTCCTTCCGGACAACCCGGGAATTGATCGGGGGCCATGACGTGGTCCTGATCACCGGTGGCGGCAAGGGGATTGGCGCCGAATGCGGCCTGCAACTGGCACGGCGAACCGGATGCGCCCTGTTGATTCTGGGACGGTCCGTTCCCCAGACCAGCACGGAACTGTTCAACAACCTGGCACGCCTGCGCATGGCACACCCGCGGATCAGCTACCAACGGGCGGATGTCACCAACGCGGCCCAGGTGGCCGATGCCGTGGCCCGTGGCGTTGCCGAACTGAACGCCCCGGTGACTGCCATGATCCATGGTGCCGGTCTGAACCACCCCTGCCTGGTGACCAACCTGACCATCGCGGACCTGAAGGCCACCCTCGCGCCCAAGATCGACGGATTGGACAATCTTCTGGCCGCCATCGATCCCGGTTCGTTGAAACTTCTGGTCGGCTTCGGCTCGATCATCGCCCGCACCGGCCTTCAGGGAGAGGCGGATTACGCCCTGGCCAACGAATGGTTGGGCCATCGGATCGAACGATTCCAGTCGCTGCATCCGCACTGCCGCTGCCTGGCCATGGAGTGGTCGGTGTGGTCGGGCACTGGCATGGGACAACGTCTTGGCCGTCTCGAAGCGCTGGGAGAACAGGGAATCGCCCCCATCTCCATCGACGATGGCGTCCAGGCGTTTCTGAGGTTGGTCCAAACTCCCGACCTGCCGCCCCGTTTGATCGTGTCCGACCGGTTCGGCAATCCACCGACGGTGGTCCTGGATACGCCACCGTTGCGGCAGTTCCGGTTCATCGACACCGTCCCGGTCTATTATCCGGAAACGGAATTGATCGCCGAATGCCATCTGTCACCGCAATCGGACCCGTACCTCGATGATCATGTCCTCGATGGAGAACGTCTGTTTCCCGCCGTGTTGGCGCTGGAGGCCATGGCGGAAGCGGCAGTGACCCTGATGTGGCGCCAATCACAAGCGGCTGACTTGCGGTTTTTCGCCGTGGTGTTTCGCAAGGCGATCGTGGTCCCGGGATTTCGGGAGAATGGGCCAACCGAACCTCTGACCCTGCGCCTGCTGGCCCTGGCGGATACGGATGGTACGATCCGGCTGGCGATTCGTTGTTCGACCACCGACTTCCAGCTCGACCATGTGGCGGCGCGGTGTACCCTCGGACACGGCGACCGCAGTCACGAAACGGACGAATCGGACATCCCGGAATTGCCAACGGAGGAAATTCGCCCCTTCGATCCGGATCGCGCCCTCTATCGGAACGTGCTTTTTCAGCAGGGGCGGTTCAAGCGCATCCAGGGTTATCGGATGATCGAAGCCCGGCGTTGCAGTGGCCAAATCGCCATCGATGGCGCGACACAGTGGTTTTCCTCTTCTTTTCCCCAGGGATTCCTGCTTGGGGACCCGGGGGCCCGCGATGCGGCGCTCCACGGAATCCAGGCCTGTATTCCGCACAAGGTCGTGATTCCCATCGCGGTGGAAGAGATCGAGATCGGGACCCTGTCACCAGGACGACCTTATCGAATGTATGCCAGGGAGATCGAGGATCGCGGCCATGAACTGGTGAACGATCTGGTCATCTTCGACCGGGATGGCCGGTTGATCGAGCGCTGGCGACGAATCACCATGCGCGTCATGGGTGAACTGCCCGGACTTCGTTTGAACTCTCCCCTGCTCATGGCATCATTCTTCGAACGCCAGGTGGCCGCCGACCTGCCCCAGGCAGGCTTGAAGGTCGCCATCCTGCCGCAGGGCAATGGACAAAAGGAGAGAACCCGCGCCATCGATCCCCATCATCGCCCCGATGGCAAACCGGATCCCGTTGCCGCCGCCAGTTTCCAGTCCATCGCCTACAGCGGTGACTGGAAACTGGCGGTCACGGGCATCGTTCCCCTGGGCTGCGATCTGCAACAGGTCCGCCTGCACGACACCGATCGCTGGCAAAACCTGCTGGGAACCGAAGGGTTGAAACTGGCCCGGGTGATTGCCGAAATGACCCGGGAACGGTTGGATGTCGCGGCAACCCGTGTCTGGACGGCACGCGAAGCCATGAAAAAGGCCGGACTTCCCTCGGGTGCGCCGCTCACGGTGATTCCGGAGGCACATTCCCGGTGGGTGGTTTTTCAATCCGGGGCATCGGCCATCTTCTCGTCACGGGTCGAGGCGGATCGAACCGAGGAAATGTTGTGCGTCACCGTGGCCCTGCGCTCCGAGGCCGGATTGGGACAAAAGCAGCCAGTCCCGGATCGATATTCACCACCGGGGCATCATGTGCAATAACGAAGAAAGACGGTCCGTCATGGACCCGATTCCAAATCTTTTCCAAGAAACGCGCGAAAGGTTGATCGTGTATGCCAACGGCTGTTCCATGACCTATGGCTACGAACTGATCGACGACCCCGAAACCCACGTCTGTCTCGACGACGATTATCGGGAGCGTCATGCCTGGCCGAGTCGCCTGGCCCAACGGCTCGGAGGTGGCCGGGTGATCAACGACAGCACTCCAGGCGGTTCCAACGATCGAATCCTGCGCACCACGATCCGATGGGTGCAGGATTTTCTCGATGCCGAAGGGGCTTCGGGGCGGAAGCGCCTTCTGGTGGTCGTGGGTTGGTCCGATCCCATGCGCCGGGAGTATTTCATCGATGGCCGTTGGCGGCAGGTGATCCCCTATCACGACTATCCCGACCATCCGGCACTGAACCGCCTCAACCAGGCCTATCGCGAGGTGGCGTGGAACGATCACGAGTCGGCCTGCCGCTTCGCCACTCAGGTCTTGGTGTTGCAGGCCTTCCTGCGCCACCATGGCCTCCGGTTTTTGTTTTTCGACGCCTTGAAATCCTGCCAGGAGACGTTTGCCGTGGCCCGGACCGAGGTTGCCCATGTGCGCGCCGTCGATCGGCGGACCTATTTTAATTTTGTCGGCTGCGGCGGCTCCATGGCGGAAATTCTGTCGGTGGCGACCCCACGATGGAAAGGACGCCATCCCGACGAGGAAGGGCATGACCATTGGGCCGGACTTCTGGCCGATTACCTGACCGCGCATTCGTTGCTCGAAGACCTTCCCCTGCCGTCCGCGGAGCCGTCGATGCAAACCCCAGGGAGGATCCCCGGATGGTGGGACCGGTTCCGTGGCCGATGGCGCGCCCGACGGGCCTCCAGGGTCAAACCCTTCATCTATCCGTGACCGGACCATGAAACCATCCCGCGAGGCAACAATCTATGGAATCAGTTGTTTTGGACACGACGCCGGACTGGCGGTGGTTCGTGGTTCGCGCATTTTGTTTGCCGCCCATGCCGAACGCTATTCCGGTCTGAAGAACGATCCCCTTCTCAACGAAGCCCTGCTCCGCGACGCCCTGCAAACGGCGGGGCCTCCCGAGCGCATTGTTTTTCACGAACGCCCCTGGCGGACCCGGCTGCGCCACCTGAGATCGGGACGCCTGCGGGAATTTCTGTCCGGGGCCTCGCCACTGGACCATATTCGCGCCTTCAAGGCCTTGGCCGGCGTTCCCCTGGTCACCGTCGGCCACCACCTGTCCCATGCCGCCGGCGGGTTTTATACCGCGCCCTTCGACGAGGCGGCGATTGTTGTGGCGGACGGAATCGGCGAATGGGATACCCTTTCCGTCTGGCATGGCCGCGACAACCGGCTCAGCCGATTGTTTGTCCAGCGTTACCCCCACAGCCTCGGCCTGTTCTATTCCGCCTTCACCCAGCGTTGCGGCCTCAAGCCCAACGAGGAGGAATTCATCCTCATGGCCATGGCGGCCCTGGGACAACCACGGCATCGGGAATTGATCCTCCGGGAGATCATTCATCCAACGATCCCTCCGGGTTTTCGACTGCGCCGCAACCTCCATCGCGGCCTGGGGGCGTGGCATCCGGAACTGACCGAACCCGAGACGCTGGCTGCAAGCGTTCAAAAGATCGCCGAGGAGGCGCTGCTGGATCTCATGGCCTGGGTCGCCAGAAAAGTTCCCTGTCGCAATCTGGTATTGTCCGGTGGTTTTGCCCTGAATTGCGTCGCCAACGAACGAATCCTGCGCCACGGTTTGTTCGACCGTCTGTGGATCATGCCCAATCCGGGAGACGCCGGCAATGCCCTGGGCGCGGCCCTGGCCCATGACGGGCGACCGGTTGCATGGGAAGGTCCCTACCTGGGCCATGACCTGGCCCGCGATCCCGACCTTGACGGGCTGGTGGCAACCCTGCTCGTGGAGGGCATGGCGGGACTGGCCCATGGACGGGCGGAGTTCGGCCCCAGGGCCTTGGGCAACCGCAGTCTTCTGGCCGACCCTCGCGGTCCGGGGATCAAAGACCGGGTCAACGAAATCAAACGGCGCGAACCGTTCCGACCGTTCGCTCCCGTCATCATGGCCGAGCGGACCGCCGAATTCTTCGACCTGCCCGTGCCCCGTTCCCCCTACATGCAGCTCACGGGCCGCTGCCTTCACCCCCATCGGTTTCCCGCCATCTGCCACGTCGATGGATCGAGCCGGGTGCAGACGGTGGATCGCACCCAGAATCCGACACTCCACCGGTTGTTGGAACGATTCCAGGAACGAACCGGCTGTCCCATGCTGCTCAATACCAGTCTCAACATTAAAGGAAAACCCATGGTCAACGATTGGTCCGACGCACGGCTGTTCCAAAGTGAAACCGGCGTCACGGTTTTTTGAAGCCATGAGAAAAATCGCCATCCCATCCCCACTTGCCCGGACCCTTGACCGGTGGTTGTTCCGACATTTCGGTTACACCCTGCGGCCACGGCCCCATCCGACCCCACCCATCGAACCCTGGCACACCGACAGGGCGTTTCTCGATCTGTGGCGCCGTGTCGCGGACCGCACCCGGGTGGAGCCTCCCAGCGCCTACACATTGCGCCAACTGGTGACCCACAGCCGGGGCCTTGGCGAAAATATCGCCGAGGTCGGCAGTTATCGGGGGGGGTCGGCCTATCTTCTGGCGGTGGATGGCGACCGTCCGGTACATGTTTTCGATACCTTCGCCGGCATGCCGGAAACCGATCCCCGGTGGGATCTGTTCCGCCAGGGCGATTTCGGCGACACCTCGCTTGGCGAAGTGCAAAACTTTCTCGAACCTCTGCCGCATGTCACCCTCCATCCCGGCGTGTTTCCGGAAAGCGCCGGCCCCATCGGCGACAAAAAATTCAGTCTGGTCCATGTGGATGTGGACATCCATCGATCCGTTCTGGATTGTTGTCTCTTCTTCTATCCGCGCCTGGTGCCGGGGGGCGTCCTGGTTTTCGACGATTATGGCTTTCCCAAATGTCCCGGGGCGAAAAAAGCGGTGGACGATTTCTTTCGCGATCTTCCCGAAACACCGCTCTACACCGCCAGCGGACAGGCGATCGTCGTCCGCCATCCTTCAAGCATCCCTGGTTTGCCGGGTTGCGATCACACGGATGCATTCCATTTCCGCAAATGAAAAAAGCATAAAAAAGTAATTGTTTCCCGTGAACGAATGCTTCACAATGAATCTCCATGGCGCCACGACGGACGCACTTTAAATAATTTAAGTTCTCGCGTCGTCAAGGGCATCCGGTTCCCGTGAATGTACGCATTCGAATGCAGGATCCAACATCATGTATGACCAGGAAGATCAAAAGCGCCGGCTCGAAGCCATTCTCCGGATCTTGGACGAACTGCGGGTGCAAACCCAGGATGGCCTGCCAGGCAGTCCCGCCATGGAAGCGTTGATCCGTGAAATCGACAACCTCAACGGTTCCCGGGAGTGGCATGAACGGTTTTCGTTCGTGGATGATGTCGGCAAGCGGGAGCGGGCCTTGAAGGTGTTGCAGGCGCTGGTCGAAAAAGAACGGGAATCGCCAACCTTGCATTGATGCCGCAATCGACGCAATATGGCGCGGCTGGATCCGCTTTTCCCCCAATTTTTTGGAGCGCGTCGAAACATGCGGGAAAAACCCATCGCCCTCGTTACTGGAGGGGCCGGCTTCATCGGCAGTCACATGACCGACCGTCTTCTGAACGACCGGTTCCGGGTTCGTGTCCTGGATAATTTGAGTGGTGGCCGGGAATCCAATCTGGCGCACCATTCCCGAAACCCCGATCTTGTGCTGGAAACAGGCGACATTCGCACCATTGACCCGGGACATGCGTTCTTCAAGGATGTCCGGTGGGTATTTCACTTTGCCGGCATCGGCGACATCGTCCCGTCCATCGAACATCCCGTGGAATACATGGCGACCAACGTTCAAGGGACGGTACGGATCCTGGAGGCGGCCCGGCTGTCGGGAGGGGTCGAACGGTTTGTCTATGCGGCATCCTCGTCCTGTTACGGCCTTGCTGCGACTCCGACCCGGGAAGACTTTCCCATCCAACCCCAATATCCCTACGCCTTGAGCAAATATCTGGGAGAACTGGCCGTTCTGCACTGGGGCAAGGTCTATGGGCTGCCCGTCAATTCCCTGCGCATTTTCAACGCCTATGGTCCCCGGGTCCGGACGACCGGGGCTTATGGGGCGGTTTTTGGCGTCTTCTTCCGCCAGAAACTGGCGGGAAAACCGTTCACCGTGGTGGGAGATGGCACCCAGAGTCGGGATTTCATCTTTGTCACCGACGTGGCGGAAGCCTTCTTCCAGACTGCCATGAAGGGACTCGCCGGCGAAATCTACAATGTCGGCGCCGACAATCCGCAAACCATTCTCCGCCTGGTCGAGCTTTTGGAGGGTGTGGTCGAATTCGTACCCAAACGCCCCGGAGAGCCTGACTGCACCTGGGCCGACATCGAAAAAATCAAGCGCCATCTCGGATGGCGTCCCAAGGTCGATTTCGCCACCGGGGTTGCCACCATGCTCCAGGGGATCGAACACTGGCGGGATGCTCCGTTGTGGGATGCCGCGAGCATTGCCCGGGCCACCCGAACCTGGTTTGAATTCATGGAGCCTGGCACGGGTTTGTAGTTCTACTTTGTCTGAACATTTACTCCCAACTGCCCAGGTACCCCCCGGGTTTAATTATTGAAAGAAAAAAGGGGTCTGGGGGATTGCTCCCAGGGTTTTGATTTTGTTTTTCCACGCGCCCTTTCACCCG
>JADGCV010000041.1 GCA_015228815.1 Magnetococcales bacterium
TCACCAGGTACGTGGGACAAACGTTTCCTCATTGGCCAGTTTGACGCTGTCGCCAGACTGGACGATGACGAACAGCCCTTCATTCATGGCGAATCGATCGACATCCTTATCGATCAGGATGCCGGCCACGGCGCCCATGACCCGTGCGCCACCTTCGCCTTCGTAGAATTCCTTGTATTCACGCACCCGCTTCAGATGATCACGGACATCTTCGGCGGTCAGACGACTCTTGACCTCCACCAGGACAATGCTGTCGGTGTTGTTGTTGTCCACCAACAGGTCAATCTCCATGCGCTGGCGACCGTCCAGACTCCTTACCTTGACCCGGGGCGAAACACGATGCACGGGAACGCCTCGCTCGGCAAACAGGGTCTCGCAGGCCGGAGCGACGATGCCTTCGACGAACTCACCCCACCGGCTACCCAGGTTGCCAACCTGCTGGCTGACCTCCTTGATCTTGCGGTCGGTTTCCTTCATCTGCCGGTCGGTTTCCTTCATCTGCCGGTCGGTTTCCTTCATCTGCCGGTCGGTTTCCTTCATCTGCCGGTCGGTTTCCCTCATTTGCGCGGAAACTTCCCTGATCTGCTGGTAGGTTTCCTTCATCTGCTGCTCGGTTTCCTGGAATTTGCGGTCGGTTTCCTGGAATTTGCGGTCGGTTTCCTGGAATCTGCGGTCCAACTCCGCTCTTCGCTCACGATCCTCCTGGACCATTTCCTGAAACATTCTCCAAATATCATCGAAAGTTACGGTCTGCGACATCACATTGTCTCCCGGTACGGCGCCTGTTGACTACAGACGACCCTGTTTATCCCGCAATGGATCCCACTTTATCAACATGTGCATTGGTTTGGCCATGCCCATTTTTCCGGCACGAGGGTGGAACCCTGGAACCCGTCTTCACCACGCCAGGCGACCGATCCACATCATTTCCGCCACACTTTTGTTTCAATAGATTATCCATCAGAGACATCAAGGTGCGCCCGGGGATGGGCTTCATCGTAGATGCGGGCCAGGCGGGCACGGTCGAGGTGGGTATAACGTTGCGTGGTCGAAAGGGTGGCGTGGCCGAGCATCTCCTGGATGGAACGGAGGTCCGCCCCCGCCTGCAACAGATGGGTGGCAAAAGCATGACGCAAGGCATGGGGGGTTGTCTTCTCGGGAAGACCAAGCCAGCGCCGGCGCTGACGCACCAGCCGCTGCACCTGTCGCGGATCGAGTCGCAACTGCCGCTCCGGCCATTTTTCGCCGATGAACACCGGTCGGTCGGGTTCAAGAACCCCCACCCGCTCCCGCAACAATGTCCGATACCGCTCCAGGGCAACCACGGAAACCGCGCTCAAGGGGACGACCCGCTCCTTGTCCCCCTTGCCGATGACCCGGACCTCCCGCGCCGCCAGGTGCAGACGGCCATGGTCCAAACCACACAATTCCCCAACACGCAAACCCGACCCGTACAACAGTTCCAGAATGGCGCCATCCCTTGCCGCAAGCCAGGGCAGGTTCGTGGCATGCCGCGCCGCGTCCGGAACCGGGGTCTCGATCAGTCGGACGGTATCCTCCTCGCTGGGGGCGCGCGGCAGTCGGATCCCCGTCTTCGGAGTGGCAATCAGACGCGCCGGATTGCCTTCGACCTGGCCACGCCGTTGCAAATGGGCAAACCAAGCTCGGATGGCGGCAATCCGTCGCTGCATGGTCGCCTTGGCCAGTTTCTCCCGCAAACAGTGGCCCAGATAGGCGCGAAGATGCGTTGGACGAATGGCCGCGGCCAGGGAAAGCGTCAACTCCTGACCAGTCCGCTCCCGCCAATGGCGGGCAAAATGCAATAAATCGATACGATACGCCTGTCGGGTGTTGCGCGAAGCACCCCGTTCCCGTTCAAGACTGTCGAGAAAATCATCGAAAATAGTCGGAAAATCCATAAGTATCATCCACTTTTCTTGAATTCGATCCGGTACGGAAGCCGCGCATCACGACAGCGGCAACCCTGATTGCAACTTTCACGCCTACAGACCACGAAAAAACACCCCACCCACCCTGACGAGCAAAATCGAACCCCGTTCGACGTCCACGTATCTGAAGATGTTGACGCACTACCTGAACCTTCTTATTATCAAGAGAGTCCGTCAAACTGGTCCAAGGCTTGAATAAAACAGTACACGCCGGGTTCTCCCACCTCGAACAGGACGATTGCGTTCCGTGGACTTCGAAGAAAACAACATAGAAAAAGTGGCCCGTTGCATGAAGGCCCTCGCCCATCCCCTTCGATTGAAGGTCCTGGTCGCCCTCAACGATCAGGAACTCAGCGTCCAGGATCTGGTGGAAGCGGTCGGGACAACCCAATCCAATGTCTCCCAACATCTGACCATCATGCGGGACAAGAATATCCTGTCCTCCAGACGCGAAGCCAATCAGGTCTTCTATCGGGTGGGCGACTGCAAGGTGCTGGAACTGGTGGCGTTGACGAAATCCATCTTCTGCACCCCCTGATACGATCGATGCGATGACGGGCACACACCATCGGGAGGGCTTGTGACACAAGGAGTCGGGCATGGCATGGTTGCAGGAAAACGGCGCAATGATCCTGATGGGACTGGTCGTAGTGTTTCTCGTGTTTCGCGGCCCACTGCTCGCCCATTACTACCGGATCGGTTCGATCAACGTCCATGAATTGTCCAAGCGTCTGGCCTCTGCCCCCCCTCTGATCCTCATCGATGTCCGTACCCCCGCCGAGTTTGCCCTGGGCCATATCCGGGAAGCCCGCTCCTACCCCCTGGGTGGACTCGACGCCAAGGTGGAAGAGGTCAAAAAGGCAACCCGGGACAAGGACGTGGCGGTCATCTGCCGCAGCGGCAACCGCTCGCTGATGGGATCGGTCACCCTCAAACGTCATGGCATCCAGAATGTCTATAACGTCGCGGGCGGCATGATTCATTGGGAAGGACAGGGATACCCGGTCAAACGGGGATGACCAGGATATGGTGTCATGATGCGCGTTGCGGATGGAACGATGGAACAGGAGGTCAAACTGACCGCCGTCGATGCGGCAACCCTCGATCGGATTGCCGCCGACGTGAATCTTTTAAACCAGAACAAAGAATCCTCCTGGAAAACAAAACCTCTGGCCACGACCTACCTCGATACCCCCGGAAGGGCGCTTCTGGCCCACGGTTACGGTTTTCGCTTTCGCGTCGATTCATCGAATGGCCTGTGGCAGGCCTGCCTGAAGGGCGATGGCGCGATCGTGGACGGGTTTTGCGTCCGACGCGAGTGGGAACAGGAGATTTTGGCGCCTGTCGATCGCCTGTCTCTCCTGCCGGAAGGCCCCTTGCGCCAACAGGTCCTCGGCATCGCTCCAGGGGAAGCGTTTCTGGCGCCCCTGGTACATACCCGCTTCGAACGAAGATCGCTGCTGTTGCATCTTGAAGGGGGATGCGTGACCGAACTGGCGTTGGATTGTGGCGAGGTAAGGGCGGGCGACCAGTCCCTGCCCCTCTTCGAGGTCGAACTGGAACAAAAATCGGGTCCTACCGAACCAATGGTGCAACTTGCCCGGACGCTCAGGCAACGTCATCGACTGCAACCCTCGCGACATTCCAAGTTTGCCCTGGGATTGACCCTGCTCGATGGTCGCATCGAACCGCAACATGTCCCGGAGAACCACTGACGACCGGGACAAGGAGTCCGACATGAAGTATCTGAGCACCCGTGGAAAGATCGATCCCATCCCCTTTTCCCAGGCGGTCATGATGGGCCTGGCCACCGATGGCGGCCTGACCCTCCCCGAATCCATTCCCACCGTCTCCGCCGCCACCTTGAAACAATGGGCCGGCCTCGATTTCATGTCCCTGGCCACCGAGGTGATTTCCCTCTTCGTCGCCGAGAATGACATTCCACGCCGCGACCTGGACCGCCTGGTCAAAAACGCCTTTGGAACCTTTCGCCATCGCGAAATCACCCCCCTGGTCGCAGTCGGAGCGCATCAGGTCCTCGAACTGTTCCATGGACCGACCCTGGCCTTCAAGGATGTCGCCCTCCAGTTCCTGGGACATCTGTTCGAATACCTGCTCAAACGCGATGGCGGTCGCCTCAACATTCTCGGAGCGACCTCGGGCGATACCGGCTCCGCCGCCATTCACGGGGTGCGGGGCAAAGGGGGGATGAGCATCTTCATCCTCCATCCCCATCGCCGGGTATCGCTGATCCAGGAACGGCAGATGACCACCGTCCTCGATCCCAATGTTCACAATATCGCCATCGAAGGGACCTTCGATGATGGCCAGGCGATCGTCAAAGCCCTGTTCAACGACCTCCCCTTCAAGAACAAACACCATCTGGGAGCGGTCAACTCCATCAATTGGGCGCGGATCCTCGCCCAGGTGGTCTATTATTTTCATGCCTGGGGCCGTCTTTCACGGGGCGACCCGGCACACCGGGTCGATTTTTCCGTGCCGACCGGAAACTTCGGCGACATTTTTGCCGGGTATGTCGCCAAACGGATGGGACTGCCCACGGGACCGCTGCTGTTGGCAACCAACCGTAACGACATCCTTTCCCGATTTTTCGCGACCGGAGACTACCACATCGGCACCGCGACCCCAACCATCAGCCCTTCAATGGACATTCAAGTTTCATCGAACTTTGAACGATACGTATTCTATCTGTTGGCGCAGGACCCTGTTGCCGTTCGTGACACGATGGCCAGGATCGATACCGAAGGGGGATTTCGGATCCCCAAAAAAACCATCGATGACGCAGGCGACTTCCGGGCAGTGGCGGTGGATGAGGAAGAGACGCTCGCGACCATCCGCCAGGTCCATGAACGGCATGGCTATCTCCTGGATCCCCACACGGCCGTCGGATTTGCCGCGGCACGGACCTCGCCGGGAATGGTCTGTCTCGCCACGGCCCATCCGGCCAAATTTGGCGATGCAGTGCGGCTGGCCATCGGCAGGGAACCGGAACGCCCCCCCGTGCTGGAAGGGTTGGAACAACGTCCCCACCGCTGCCAGGTGATGCCCGCCCGGGTGGAGGCGGTCCGGTCCTTCATCGACGCCATGTTGGCCTGATGCTTGCGCGTTTTTTCAGCGGGGCGCGCAAGAATCGCAGCCAGGATGAACGGGCCTTGCCGCGCTTCAACCTCCAGGTCCGGGTCTCCCTGGTACTGGAAAACGGCGCGGTCGTCCATGGCGTCATCAGGGATATGAGTACCCGCGGACTCTACCTCACGACCCGGGATCATCCGTTCGGGTTGGTGACGGGCGAGGAAGGGGATGTCGGTCTGGAAGCGGACAATCCCATCGAGGGAGGACAAATGCGGTTTCCCTGCGAAGTCGTTCGGGTGGACCGCAATGGGGTTGCCCTTCGTTTTTTGATTCAAACCGAGAGTCAAGGGGAAAATTTTTATTCCGAAGACTTTATGGCAAAGTAATCGCATGCCGTCCCTCCTTCGATGAGGGCATTGTGCTGTCAAAGTCGATTCCACCAGTGACGAGTGACGATGAAGCAGGCCACTTCCATGAAGAAATCACGGATTCAATCGCCAATCGGCAGCATTTTTCTTCTTGTTGCGCTCCTGGGTCCCGGCAGCGCCCGCGGTGACATCTATACCTATGTCGATGCCCGAGGGGTGGTCCATCTGACCGATCGACCGACCGATCCCCGCTATCAACTCCTCATGCGCACCCAACCCTTGACCGCGCAAGCCGATCGCAAAGCCAAGGGGAAAAACCGCTACAGCTATGGCTATGGTTACGACACCGAAAAATACGACACCAACTATGGCAACGCCTTCGACACCTGGGGTTATTCGGTCGAACCCTTTGTCGGAATCATTCGCGATGCCTCCAAAAGGACCGGTGTCAACGATGCCCTCCTCAAGGCGGTCATCCGCGCCGAGTCGGCCTTCAATCCCCTGGCGGTTTCGCGCAAGGGGGCGGTCGGTCTGATGCAACTGATGCCTGATACCGCCAAACGCTACGGCGTCATCAACCGCCTGGACCCCCATGACAACATTCATGCGGGGGCGCGGTTTCTCAAGGATCTTCTCTATCAATTCGACAATGATCTGACCCTCTCCCTGGCTGCCTATAATGCGGGAGAGGGGGCGGTACGCAAATATGGCAATATTGTCCCTCCCTATCCCGAGACCAAACGGTATGTGGCCAAGGTCCTTCATTTCTACAAGCAATATCGTTATGCCATGTGACAAACGCCCCCGCGGCCACCAATCGCAGAGCATCCCTCACGCCAAACCTCGGGAACGGTGTTTATTCCCGGGCCGTTTCTCCGTGGCCAAGGGGTATCGGATGGTGCCGCTTTCCACATTCTGGGCCGGGATGTTGTTGTTCACTTTTTTCTCATTGACTGCCCTGGCCGAGGAACAATGGACCGATCCGTTCAATCGTCCCGATGGAGTGGCGTTGGGTGAGGGATGGATGGTCGTTGCCGACGACCGCGCCTGTGTGCCACCCGACGATGACGCCCCATCTCCCGAGGCCCGCGACAAGGAGGTCGCGCCAGGACACAAACTCTATTCGGAAATATCCCGCGAAATCGAGGAACGGACGGGAAAAGGGGGAGAACACACCCCGAAGGTAGTCACTCCCGGGGCCGCTTCCGCCGAGATCAGCCACGGCATGCTTTACCTTCATTTTGCCGAGGGACAGAATCCGGTTCGGGTGCAACGACTTTTCGACAAAAAACTGATGCGCCTGACCGTGGACCTGACCCCGTTGTATGCCATGGCGGGAGAGGATGATCGGGCCTGGATGGCCATTCGGATCCACTATCTGGACAACGAAAACCGCCTCCTGGGTGAAATCCGTCATTACCATCATCATGCCATTCTCGACGATCCGACCCAGGGCGACACGATCCATGCCATTCGGGTCGAGGAACCCTTCGACGGCGAAATGCGGCATGTGGTCATCGATGCGGGGACCATCCTGCAAAAAAAACTCCCAGGTGTCGATCAACGACGGATTGCCCGCACGAGCGTCTCGCTTGAAATCTCTTCACGTCTTTGTGGCGCAACCGTCGAGGGGTATTTCGACAATCTGGCGTTGGTGTTCGTCGATGGCGCCGGACTCTTGCGCTTTACCCGTGAAGAATTGAAAAACCTTGTGCAAACCGGAATCGCTCTTCACGCCAGGGAGGCCAACGGCTTTGGCAAAACATGGATCGAAGGGGTGATCAAGACCTTCGGCAGGGAAAAAATAAAAGCTTGGCTCAATGACATTCCCAAGGAAGTCCGTGGCAATCCCGACAAACTTCTTTCCATGATCAAAACCACCTACGGCTTTACAGGGCAAGAAGCGTTCGATACGGCCTTTGTCATTCAATATCTGCTGCACGCCATGTAGCACAACCTGCACTGCGTTTCCCTTTCTTCGCTATAAACCGGGAAAAATAAAGTCAAAATCAAAACCCTGGGGGCAATCCCACAGACCCCTCTTTTCTTTTGATAATTTTATTTAATGTCAACCCACCCTTGGATCCGCGACCGGAAGGATGGCATGTCCAAGGCGGACGTTTTTTTCAAGTGTCGTCTGCTCCCGTCGTGCCTGCCATGTGGTGGCCTCCGTTCGCAATGATTCCAAACGTTTTTCCAGAGCCAATCTTTCATCATTCCCTTCCACCGTCTTCAACAGTCTTTTGACCTCCTTGGCCTGCCCCGTCAACTCCCGCAACTGTTGCAACGCGGCCAATTCCTCCTTGGTAACGGCATCCATCGTCGAACAGAAACTGCCCGCGATCCGATTACTGTTCGCCTCCATGATCGGGATGATCGAGAAATTTGTCGTATTCATGGCAACCTCAAGCTATTTGTCATTCTTTGTTACATCATTTTCCTTGGAACTATCTACCAACTAGGAAGTCTTATTGAAGCGACGAATGATGTTACAGTAAAGGGGAAGATCGAAAGGAAAGAAATAATAATATTTTGGAGGCATATCAATGGATGGCAGCGTCTTCGCGGCCCGATTGCGTCTGGCTCGGGAACGGATGGGATATACCCAGAAAAAACTCGGCATACTGATCGGCCTGACCCCGACAGTCGCCTCGCCCCGGATCAATCGCTATGAACGGGAATCGCGTCAACCCAACGTCAACACGGTGACACGCATTTCCAGGGTACTTCAGGTTTCACCCTCCTATTTCTATGAACCGGATGATCTGTTGGCTGAAATCATTCTGCGCCTGAATCGCATGCCGCGCACCAACCTTGAGGCGTTGCTGTCCTCGCTTCCTCCGTCACCGCCGACGGGATCGTGAAGCTGTTTTTTTCCTCGAAGATCACGGCGTCGGCATCCTGTTCCGCCTTTTTCCAGTCTTCTTCCGACCGCGCCGTCCACGCGACAACGGGCATCCCGCAACGACGAAACCAGCGCGGCAGCGGATCCTTGAGACTGTCGATGCGACAACCCAAAAAGTGGGGCCTGGCCCAGGCGGCATGTGCGAAGGTTCGTATCGCGAGTGAAGCCAGGAAGGGTACATCTGTTTCGAACACCCCGCCATTGAGTCCCCGAGTGATTCCGGGGTGATTCCGGGCGAACCAGCCGATCGACCGTGCATGAAATGAAAGGGCCGCCCATCGTCCCCGATAAGTGGTGGCGACCTGGACCACCGCCTGGGCCAGAAGGGGCGTTGGGTCCTTGATTTCGACCAGAATTTTTCCCCGGTCCCCGGCCAGGTCGAACACATCCTGCAACAAGGGGGGGGGCTGGTGATCGTGAATCAGTCGCAGTTGGCGAAATTGCGCCGTTTCCAATCGATGCACCGGTCCTTTTTCACCCGTCATCCGTTCCAGATCCTGATCATGAAAGACTGCCACCCCGCCATCGGCCAGAAGACGGACATCGAGTTCGATGGCATATCCTTTTGCCAATGCCCGTTGAAAGGCAGCCAGGCTGTTTTCCGGAATCCCCCGGTCCGTGTCGAACAGTCCCCGGTGGGCGATGGGATGGTCAAGGACCCAGAAATGCCGCGCCGTCTTTGACTCGGAAAAGATCCTTATCAAATTCACCTCTTCTTGGAGTCAAAATGATTGAAAAAAAGTAACCGTTCAGACCCCCCCTGGATTTTTTCCCCTCTCCCTCTGGGAGAGGGGCAGGGGTGAGGGAACCGGCGCTTTGATCAACGGTAATTCCATAGAAAGATCTCGTCACGAAATCAAGCAATTGGAATGGTTCTTCAAGGATCACCACAGCCCTTTGAATGATGGAGTTTCTGTTTCCCCTCACCCCGACCCTCTCCCGGAGGGAGAGGGGGTCTGAACGGTTACGAAAAAAAGGTAACTGCCAAGATACCCTTCGGATTTAATTATTGAAAGAAAAAAGGGGTCTGGGGGCAATCCCTTAAGCCCCTTTTTTTCTTTCAATAGTATGACCAATACACGATTCCCATCCTCATTCGGGCTCGTATCCCAGATTGGTCACCAGCAACCGCTCCGCCGCCGCCACGGAAATTTCCTTCCGTTGTGCATAATCGGCCACCTGATCCGCCATCACCCGCCCCAGATGAAAATACCGCCCCTGGGGATGCGCCAGAAAAAATCCACAAACCGCCGCCTGGGGCATCATCGCCTGACTTTCGGTCAGATGGATCCCCGTGTTGCCGGAGACATCAAGCAAACGAAACAAAGTGATTTTCTCGCTGTGATCGGGACAGGAAGGATACCCCGGAGCGGGACGAATCCCCTGGTAGGATTCGGACAGGATTTCCTTTTGCGTCCACCGTTCGGCGGCGGCATAGCCCCAATGACGCCGCCGAACCTCGCCGTGAAGCCATTCGGCAAAGGCCTCGGTCAGACGATCCGCCAGTGCTTTGACCATGATGGCACCATAATCATCCTTTTCCCCTTCCAACCGCGCCACCAACCGATCAAGCCCCAGTCCGGCAGTAACCGCGAACGCCCCCATCCAATCGATCCGTCCCGAAGATTGTGGCAACAAGAAATCCGACAGGGAATAATAGGGTTTGCCCGCCGGTTTTTCCTCCTGCTGCCGCAAGAAATGAAACACGGCACGAATCCCCTGCCCCTCGGGAGTGTCATACAAGACGACATCCTCATGATTCAAGGCGTTGGCGGGAAAAAGACCGAAGACGCCCCGGGCCGTCAGTTCCCTCCCGGAAACGATGCGTTCCAGCCAGTCGATGGCATCGTCGAACAACCGTTTGGCCGCCGCCCCGGATTCTGGATGTTCAAAAAGTTTGGGATAACTCCCGGTCATCTCCCAGGCATGAAAAAACGGGGTCCAATCGATCCATTCACGCAGGATTCCCAGGTCCATGTCGTCGATGACCTGAATTCCGGGAATATTCGGCACAAAGGGAACCCAGGCCGCCCCTGCCCCTTCGGGTTGAAAACGGAATTTGCGGGCGACATCGAGCGAAACATGAGATTTTTTCCTCTGTTGATGGCGCTCGCAAACACTTTGTTGCGCCGCCCTCAAGGTTTGAATGAAGGAATCACGCGACAGAGGATTGAACAATTCCGAGGCCACCCCGACAGCCCGCGACGCATCCTTGACATGCACCGTCGGCCCGGAATAGCCAGGGGCGATCCGCACGGCAGTATGCAACGGCGAGGTCGTGGCACCACCGATCAACAAAGGCAGGGTAAACCCACGCCGTTCCATCTCCTGGGCGATCCGCACCATCTGTTCCAAAGAGGGGGTGATCAATCCCGACAGCCCAATCAGGCCGACCTGGTGCTCGACGACCGCATCAAGAATGGTTTCCATCGGGACCATGACACCCAGGTCGATAACCTCGAAATGATTGCACTGCAAAACCACCTTGACGATGTTCTTGCCGATGTCATGGACATCACCCTTGACCGTCGCCAGAAGGATCCGATTTTGCCGCGGTTGTTCACATCGACTGGGGGCCGACTCGATGAAGGGAACCAGAAGCGACACCGCCTTTTTCATGACCCGGGCGCTCTTGACCACCTGGGGCAGAAACATCCGTCCCGAACCGAACAGCTCGCCAACCCGATTCATCCCCGCCATCAGCGGACCCTCGACCACCTCCAGGGGATGCCGGGCGGCACATCGGGCCTCTTCGACATCGGCCTCGATGAACTCGGTGATCCCCTTGACCATGGCATGAGTCAGCCGTTCATGGACCGGAGCCTGCCGCCACGCGCGCTCCTGACTGTCGCCACGATGCTCCCGGGATGGATGAAAACGGTCGGCGGTCGCCAGCAGACGCTCCGTGGCGGACGGATCATGGTTGAGGACAATCGCCTCCACCAGGGATTTCAGCGCCTCGGGAATGGTTTCGTAGACCGTCAATTGTCCGGGATTGACGATCCCCATGTCGAGACCGGCACGAATGGCATGATAGAGAAAAACGGCATGCATCGCCTCGCGGATGGGTTCGAACCCCCGAAACGAAAAGGATACATTGCTGATGCCTCCACTGGTCAACACCCCCGGAAGATGGGATTTGATCCAGGACACGGTGTCGATGAAGTCGAGGGCGTAGCCATTGTGTTCCTCGATGCCGGTGGCGACGGCAAAGACATTGGGATCGAAGATGATGTCCCCCGGGAAAAAACCCACCCGATGGACCAGAAGATCATAGGCGCGCCGGCAAATGGCCTGACGACGCTTACGGGTATCGGCCTGCCCCTGTTCGTCGAAGGCCATCACCAGGACCGCGGCCCCAAGACGCTTTGCCCGAATCGCGACATCGAGAAAGGAGTCCTCCCCTTCCTTGAGGCTGATCGAATTGACAATCCCCTTCCCCTGAAGACAGTGCAAACCCGCTTCCAATACATCCCAGTTGGAGGAATCCAGCATGACCGGAACCCGGCTGATGTCGGGTTCCGCCGCCACCAGATTGAGAAACCGGACCATCGTCTCCCTGGGATCGAGCATGGGGTCGTCCACATTGATGTCGATCAGATTGGCACCATCCTCGATCTGTTGCCGGGCGATGGCCAGGGCCTCCTCAAAGCCACCCTCCCGGATCAACCGGGCGAAACGGCGCGATCCGGCGACATTGGTCCGCTCGCCGACATTGACGAACAACGACCCCGGAACAATGTTGAAGGCCTCCAACCCGCTCAGACGCAACCCTGGTTTGCGTGCCGGAGGTTTTCGCGGAGGCAACCCCGCAACCGCCTCGGCGATGGCGCGAATATGCGCCGGGGTGGTGCCACAACAGCCGCCGACAATGTTGACCCATCCCGACCGGGCAAACTGGGCCATCTTGGCCGCCATCGACTCAGGCGTTTCGTCGTAACCACCCAGTTCGTTGGGCAGTCCCGCATTGGGATGCACCGATACGAAGGTTTCACACAATCCCGAAAGCTCCGCGACGTGCCCCCGAAGTTGCTCGGCCCCGAGGGCACAATTGAATCCCATCGACAACGGTTCGGCGTGCGCCACCGAATTCCAGAAGGCCTCGACCGTCTGTCCCGTCAGGGTGCGGCCCGAACCATCGGTCAGGGTTCCCGAAATCATGATGGGAATCGGATCGGATCGGCCATCGTTGAATTCCATGATCGCCAGAAGCGCCGCCTTGGCATTGAGGGCGTCGAAGACCGTCTCGACCATCAGCAGATCGACCCCCCCTTCCACCAGGCCGCACACCGCCTCGGCGTAGGCCTGTTTGAGTTCCAGGAACGATATGTTGCGAAATCCCGGATTGTTGACATCGGGTGAAATCGAGGCGGTACGATTGGTCGGACCGAGAATACCCACCACGAAACGCTGTTCTCCCGGATGCCGCTCCTCGTAACGCCGGCAGGCCTCCCGGGCCAGACGTCCCCCCTCGCGGTTGATTTCCCGGGCCAGATCCGCCATGTCATAATCGGCCAGGGCGACGGCGTTGGCGTTGAAGGTGTTCGTCGAAATCAGATCGGCACCCGCTTCCAGGTAACTCAGATGAATCTTCAGAATCACCTCGGGCCGCGTCAACGACAACAAATCGTTGTTCCCCTTCAGGTCCACCCGGTGATCGGCAAAACGTCCGCCACGGAAATCGGCCTCTCCCAGATTTTCCTTCTGAATCATCGTCCCCATGGCCCCGTCCAGAATCAGGATCCTGCTTTCAAGAAGTTCCTTCATCCGTTGGCTGCGCCCACCTTCGACCATCATGAAATTCTCCATTGGTTGATCCGCCCGATCCGTCATGAACCATCCCGTCCGACGGTGATTCGATGCCTATTTTCACCCGGCTTTTTTGAATATGCCACTTTTTTTTCCTGTGAAGTCTGGCGGGATGGATTTGGACCCGCTATAATCCCCGTTTCTAATATTAAGGATACTCAGGACCCCGCCTCGGGCCAACACCATGGCCGGCGGGCGTCGATGGATTCACCCACTCGTTGAAAAAAGGAGAACCGCGGCATGCGACTGTCCCCTGTTCTAGCCTCTCTGCTGGTCGCTGCGGCCCCATGGGGTACGCTACAGGCCGGTGAACTCTTCAAGAGCGGTCAGTTTACAGTGCGCAAGGTGGACAACACCTGTAAACTTGAAATCCAGCTCCATGAAGGAACGACCCAACCCGCCGCCATCCTCGCCCTCTTCCCCGCCGATGACTATTACGGTGAACTGTTCACCGAAAAGTCCCGCATCGGCCTGGCCCACGAAAAGGTCACCATCAAGTTCGACAACGACAAACCCAGGGAAATCTCTTTTGTCGCCGATGCCGCCGCCAAAGATGCCAACTGGCGCTGGCAGTACCTCGAATCGACCGACGGAATCCTCGACAATGTCGCCCGAAAGGGAAAAATGAATGTCGAATTTTCCAACGGCAAACAATCCTTCACCTATACCGTGGTCCTCAAGGGAAGCGGCAAGGCGGTCAAGGCGGTCAAAACCTGCAAACCGTAACATAAAGTCCCATGCCACGCGCCAAAGGGTAACCCGGGGGCCTTTTCCATCATCCGGGCCTTCCCAGGTCCCTTTCACGGATTGGTCGAAATAAACGAACATCCGTGCATGCAGGTGTCGGCGGGACTGAACGACACCCGGATCGGGGCCGTGGGGGAATTTCCACGAGGTCCGCCAACGCCATCGATGGAACACGGCGCCCCTTCGGTAAAAACCAAAATCCCGTGGCCATCGCCTCCACTCATTTTTCGATCATTGCCATTCCGCCGCCCCTTCCCGGTCACCGCGCCCCATAACGCGCGCGGTAGGAACGGATGTCTTGCAAATACGCGCCATTCTTCGGGTCCTCCTCAAGCAGATGGATCAGGTCGTCGAGACGGGCAAGGGCCACCACCGGGATGCCCAAGGTCTCTTCCACCTGTTGCACGGCGCTGTGCGCATCGTCACGGCCCTGTTCCTGACGGTCCAGGGCGATGACGACTCCGGCAAGCGAAGCCCCCGCCGCGCCAATCCAGACCGCCGACTCCTGGATCGAGGTCCCGGCGCTGATCACATCATCCACCACCAACACCCGCCCCTGCAACGGCGCACCGATGATCCGCCCCCCCTCGCCATGATCCTTGGCCTCCTTGCGGTTGAAGGCGATGGGACAGTCCCGGTCATGATAACGGGCCATCGCCGTGGCCGTGGCGGTCGCCAGCGCAATCCCCTTGTAGGCCGGACCAAAAATCATGTTAAAATCCAACTTCGCCTCGCGTATGGCATCGGCGTAAAATCGTCCCAGCGTTTCCAGTTGCACGCCGCTGTTGAACAGCCCGGCATCAAAAAAATAAGGGGTCTCGCGACCCGCCTTGGTCGTGAACCGACCAAAACGCAACACATCGTTCTTCAGTGCAAAACGGAGAAATGACAGCGACAGGGCGGCGGGACTGTTCATGATCGATCAAAATCCATGGCTTAAGGGAGAAACATTTTGAATGGCTCGGAAAAATTCAGTTCCGCCTGGGTGATGGCCGGACTCTTCCTTCTCGTCGCCAATGGTTGGGCCCAATATCTTCTCTGGTTCGGCGACCTCGGTCTCGTCCGCTGGCGCCAGACCAAACAACAGGTGCTCATGGTCCGGCAGGACAATCGCGACGCCGAAGAGCGCCTCGAACGGTTGAAGGAGGAAATCCTCCTCCTCGAAAAAGAAACCCTCGTCCTCGAAGAGGTGGCCCGTCGCGACCTGGGACTGGTCTACCCCGAGGACATCATCTTCATCGATAAAACCGAACCCGCCGTCAAAACCACTCCCGAATGAATGGAATTTTTTCGGGAATATCCTTGAAAACCGATTGGCCAGGCGAACGGCAACCGTTCATACCCCCCTTGACAAGCGTCATCCCCAGCGAAAGCGGGGATCCAGGGGAGATCCGCACATCCCAGGTTCCCACTGTAGCAGGGAATGACGGGGTCTGAACGTTACTGTCACACAGTGTCCGAAAATAATTCGTCCAGCGATTGAACATCAAAAATTCGCAGGCTCCATTTCTTCAGAGAGGGTAGTTCCGCCTCGGCGATTTTTTTATTGGCCCACTCAGGCACATCACCAAAACGGCGTTGCAACAGGTCCTTCAGCATTAAGGCGCTTCCTTGCCGACGACCCTTCTGGATGCCTCTTTCCTCGCCAAACCTTTCCACACTTGAGATGTAAGGCATTTTCTGGTTCTCCTCAAAGTCAACAATGTCCTTCCACAGTTTTTCATCCGCATCTTCCGGCAGGCGCAGCACCCAATCGATGAAACGGAAAAGATCAACCACCTGCTGGCGACCAAAACCACTTTGATACAGTCTTCGTATCAAACGCCGCTTTTCTTGATAACGCTCCGCCACCCGATGCCTGGTCCTCTTGGCGTGCAGGTGTGCCAATGTGACAATTGCAAACGGATTACTGGACTGCTCCAACTCGGTCTCTGAATAGTCCAACAGCTTGATCGCCGTAAACCGGTAACTTTGTTTCGTTCCCCAAAGGTCATAACTGAATTCCGTTGGTCGCCAACCGATCTCCTCGTCCGCCAGAATCGCCAAACCGACTACCGGTACGTGGTACAAATCATACGCCCGATATTGATAGACATACATTCCCTCGGCAAAGTTCGCCTTACGATCTCCCTGAATTTCAATGTGAATCAGCACCCAGAATTCAAGTCCGTCACGCCGCCATACCTTGACCAACTTGTCCATGCGCCGGTCACCGACCCGGGATTCACGAGTGATGCGGGACAACTCCTTGTCGAGAAATTCAAACCCGCGTCCCCAATCAATCCCGTCCTCGGCCAGAGGAAGAAAAAACGCCAGGAACTCGTGAAAATAGGCCTCCAGGATATCCTTCCATGGGACATCGAATTCATCGTTGGAACATTTTTCGGTGTTTTCCGTCACGGCCATTTCCCAGGCGTCTGGTCTCGAAGGGGCATGGTCCGGAAACACATCGTCCAGTGCTGGGCATCAAGAAATGATCGCTCAACGCGGCATCATTTTTTTTGGCTTCAGTTTTTTCGGGACAGGTGCTGCATCGGATTGAGCGCCTTGATATGATGCCGCAATTCAAAATGGATCTGGGCCTGTTTGGTCCCCCCCGACCGACCGGCCAGCGCAATTTTTTCACCGGCCTTGACCACCTGCCCCCGTTTGACCAGAATCTTCTGGTTGTGTGCGTAGGCGGTGGTGTAGAACCCGCCATGCCGCAACAGAATCAGATTGCCATACCCCGGCAAACTGTCATCGGCATAGGCGACGATGCCATCCGCGGACGCCACGACCGGATCTCCGTCATTGGCGGCGATGTCGATGCCATTGTTTTGTCGCGCCCCCTGCTTGCCGAATTTTCCAACCACCTTGCCAGGATGAGGCCACATCCAAACCTTGGGCGCTTCATTGGGCAGTTGCCAGGAAGATTTGACCGCGGGCGCTTCCACCTCGTTGGCCACCGCCCGGGGTTTGGGAGCGGAATCGGCGGGCAAGGCGACAAACCGTTCCGGGTCCTTTTCCCTGGCCGAAGGCTCCGGGACCGGAGACGACTTCCCGGTCTCTTCTTTCCCCACGGCACGGGCCGCGACCAATGGCGGCTGCCGGGTTACCTCCTTGACCTGCCCGCCATCCGCCCCCTTGTCCACCGCCGCTTCTTCCGGCATGGCCTTGGGAACCGGCTCGGGATGGACCAGGGATGAGGGCGGCGATGGCAGATCCGTGCTTTCGATGTCGCTGGCGGAAGCGACAGGTGGTTCCAGTCGGGTTTCGACCGACGCCGCCACCGTCCCCCCTTCCGGCGCCCGGGTCACCAGGTTTTGCCCCACCCACAGTTGATCGGGATTTTGCAGCCGGTTCCATTGTGCCAGGTCCTCGACCTCAACCCCATGCACCGCCGCGATCGCCCACAAGGTATCACCCGGTTGCACCGTGTACACCCCGCTCTGGGACGGCTTGATCCGTTCGCTCGGTTCCAATCCCCACGCCAAAGGCGGACCCGAACCGATCCGGACCCGAGCCACGGAATCGGAATCGACACAACCCGCCATGAGGCACAATGGAAGCGCCAAGGGATAGAGAATGCGCGCCGATCGTCTCTTGTTCATGAAATCCTTCACAATATTGTGGAAAGTCCGCCAAGCCCTGATCCGCGCTCGGGAAAACACGGCCACTCCCCCGGAGACCGCCCCACGGGATTTTTTTCCATCAAGCGTTTCCAGGGACACCCTCGGACCTTAAACGGCTTCGATCATCCTGTCAACATTCAATAATATCCCGACACGGATTGCGTCGTTCTCACCGCTGCCGCGCCGCGAACTGGTCGCGGGCGGTATCGAGGATACGAAGCGACAATTCCTGCACCTCGGCATCGGTAAGGGTTCGATCGGGGGCGCGAAACAACACGTTGATGGCAAAACTTTTCATCCCCTCGGGAAGCCGCTCCCCGCGGTACACGTCGAACAAACGCACCTCCTGGATCAGGACCGGTTCGATGGCCGCCATCGCCGCCATGAAGGGACCCGCCGCCACCCGTTCCTCGACCAGAAAGGCAAAATCCCGCTCCATTCCGGGAAAACGGCTCAGGTTGAATTTATTTCCAGTCTGGAATGACCGGTGGGGATGCAGTGCCTCCACGTCGAACTCGAACAAAAATACCGGCTGGGAAGGATCCAGGAGTTTTTGTTCCTCGGGGTGCAAGCGCCCAAGCCAACCCATGGGACGATGCACATCCCGCGGACGAAATACTGCCTTCTGTCCCGGATGGAGAAATTCCGGCCCACCCGGTTCAAAAACCAGACCACCGCACCCCATCAGGGAGACCAGCTGTTCCAGATCCCCCTTGAGATCGAAAAAATCAACCTCCCTGGAGGACGAATGCCAGGCGCGCCGATGCCACTCTCCCGTGACCAGCCCCGCCAGACGTTCACGTTCCACCAGATGGCCCTCGCCCGGAAGAAACACGTGACCCGTCTCGAACAGGCGCAGATTCAGGTTGCCCCGGCTCAGATTGCGCCGCGCCGTCTCCACGAGTCCGGGACTCAAGGAGGTCCGCAAGACCGCCATCTCTTCGGAGATGGGGTTTTGCAGCGCCACGGCGGCGATATCCGGATCAAACCGTTGCCGAATCCCCGAGCCGATGAAGGAATAATTGACCGTCTCCAGATACCCCAGGCCGACCATTTTCCTTTTGAGGGTCCAGGAAAGGGTTTCCATGGCATCGTATTCCGCCGGACGGGTTTCCACCCGCGGCAACACCGGCGTCACGTTGTCATAGCCATGAAGGCGGACGATTTCCTCCAGAAGATCCTCCTCCACCGTCAGGTCATGCCGATGACTCGGTGGACGAAAAAATGTCTGGCCATCGACACGGGTCTTTTCACATCCCAACCCGGCAAGCATCCGCTCCATTTCCGGTTCCGAGAGATGGATCCCCGCAAGACGGTTGATCCGTTCATGCCGCAGGGGGATGGGGGCATGGGGTTTCCAGGCGGCGGTATCGACAAGGGTCACGGGACCGGCCCGGCCACCGCAGACCGACAACACAAGCTCGGTCGCCCGGTCCATGGCCAGCGTCAACCCGCCAGGGTCGATGCCGCGCTCGAAGCGATAACGCGAATCGCTGTTGATCCCCAGACGCCGTCCGGTTCGGGCCACGACGACCGGATCGAAGAAGGCCGCTTCGAGAAACAGGTCGGTTGTCTGTGCGCTCACTCCCGAGTCGATCCCTCCCATGATCCCCGCCAGAGCCAGAGGACGACGTGTATCGGCGATCAGAAGGGTTTCCGGACCCGGTTCATGGGTTGTCCCGTCGAGCAGGGTCAATCGTTCCTCCGGAAAAGCGTTGCGCACCACCAGCGGCAGCGCCAGTTGCCCCAGGTCGAAGGCATGCATCGGTTGATTGAGGTCGAGGAGAATGAAATTGGTGATGTCCACGACATTGTTGATGCTGCGCATTCCGACCGCTTCCAGGCGGTTTTTCAGCCATGCGGGACTGGGGGCGACCCGGACATCGCGAATGATCCGCCCGGCGTATCGCGGACAGCCGGCAGGATTCTCGATGACGACCGGGGCTTCGCGGTCGTCGGTCACCGTCACTGCCGGCAGAAGGGGACGAAGGGGAATGCCGGTCGCCGCGGCCAGTTCCCGGGCGATCCCGCGAACCCCCAGACAATCGCCGCGGTTGGGGGTCAGTTCCAATTCGAACAGTTCGTCATCCCGTCCCAGGACTGCCGCAACCGGAGTCCCGGAAACAGTCTCCTCCGGAAGAAGCAAAATCCCCTCCGAAGCAGCCGCAAGCCCCAATTCCGTCGCCGAGGCGAGCATCCCCTGTGACGGAACGCCGCGAATCCGGCTTTTGCCGATCTTCATCCCATTGGGCAATGCGGCCCCCTCCAGGGCCACGGCCACCCGGTCGCCAACCTTGTGATTGCGGGCGCCACAGACGATGGACAATTCTTCCGTCCCCACCGCCACGCGGCACACGGTCAGACGGTCGGCGTCGGGATGTTTTCCAACCTCCAGGAGCCGCCCCGCCACGACATGTTCCAACCCCTTGTCCAGACGGATGCGCGAAGCGACCTCCAATCCGGCGCGGGTCAGCAGGCGTTCGATCGCCCCCGCGTCCAGATCCCCCTGCCAATGTTCCAACAGCCAGCGACGGGTCAATTTCATCACTCAAGCCTCCCCGCATCGGGCATGCCGCATGAGAAAACGAACATCATTTTCATAAAAGGTCCTGAGGTCGCCGATGCCATACTTGAGCATGGCCAACCGCTCCACCCCCATGCCAAAGGCAAATCCCGAAAACATTTCCTTGTCGATGCCGACATTGGTCAGCACGTTCGGATGGATCAGCCCCGCCCCGAGCACTTCGAGCCATCCCGTCCCCTTGCAGATGCGGCACCCCGTCCCCTCGCAGAACAGGCATCCCATGTCCACCTCGGCGGAAGGTTCGGTGAAGGGAAAAAACGACGGACGGAACCGGACCGGCAGTCGGCGTTCGAAAAACCGCCGCAGAAAGGTTTCCAGCAATCCCATCAGTTGCCCGAAGTGGACGTCGCGATCCACCATGAATCCCTCCACCTGGTGAAACATTGGCGTATGGGTCAGGTCCGAATCGCAACGGTAGACCTTGCCGGGGGCGATCACCCGCAATGGCGGCTTGTGGGACTCCATCACCCGGATCTGAACCGGGGAGGTGTGGGTGCGCAACACCCGCCGTCCGCCATCGGCCCCAGGGGGAAGGTAAAACGTGTCGTGCATTTCTCGCGCCGGGTGATCGGCGGGTATGTTCAGTGCCTCGAAGTTGTGCCAGTCGGTCTCGACCTCGGGACCCGACATCGATGGAAAACCCATCTGGAGAAAAATATCGGTGATTTCGGTCAAGGCGCGGCTGACCGGGTGCAGCCCCCCGGCGTGCGGCGTCCGTCCGGGGAGGGTGACGTCGATCGCCTCGCGGGAAAGGCGTTCCCGCAACTCCGCTTCTCCAAGGGTCTGGGCGTGTCGTTGCAGGGCATCGTTAAACGCCTCCTTGAGGGTGTTGGCCAGTCCTCCCAACGCAGGCCGTTCCCCTTCGGGGACATCCTTGAGTCCCCGCAACAGTTGGGTCAACGTCCCCTTCTTGCCCAGAAAACGGACCCGTACCTCTTCCAGGGCCGCAACGCTGCCCGCTCGCGAAAGTTCTTCCAGGGTACGGGCCTGCAACTCTTCCAATTGGTGACGCATGGTCATGGGATTTGCCTTGAAATACAAGTGCTCGCCAAGCGGACACGTCAAGGGGGAAAAATACGACGTGACTGCCCAGGTCCTCCGGGAAGGCCTCCCCCTTCCCGAACGCATCCTCAACCCTTATGGAAAAGAAGCCTTGACCTGCTCGGCCAGGCGGGCAAAATCCTCGGGATTGGCCACCGCCAGGTCGGCCAACACCTTGCGGTCAAGTTCGATCCCCGCCGCCGCCAAACCATGCATGAAACGACTGTAGGACAAACCCGCCAGCCGGGCCGCCGCATTGATCCGGGCAATCCAAAGACGACGAAATTCACGCTTGCGGTTTTTCCGGTCACGATAGCTGTATTTCAGCCCCTTTTCGACCTTCTGCAAAGCGATGCGGAAACAATTATTATTGCGGCCACGATACCCCTTGGCCAGTTTCAAAACCTTTTTGTGACGCGCATGCGCCGGTACACCCCGTTTGACTCGCGGCATTGCCGTTGCTCCCTGGTTGGTCGTTGAAAACCATGATGTCGGGACTGCCCTCGGTGTCAGGTCGTCCCCGCATGCCCCTCAAAAGCTGTAGGGCAGCATTTGGCGCACCGACGCCACATCCACCGCGGCCACCAGTCCCGAATGACGCATGTTGCGTTTGCGTTTCTGGCTTTTCTTGGTCAGGATGTGCTGTTTGAACGCCTTGTTGCGCTTGATTTTCCCGGATCCGGTGACCGACAGCCTCTTGGCCGCGCCCCGGTGGGTCTTGATCTTTGGCATCCCTTTTTCCATTCCATGAAAACGGTTGAATAACGACTCGCCGGCGAACAGGGTCCCTTCCCCACACCGCCGGCCAGTCACTCGAAAAAAAAACGTCATTCTGAATCGGAGGAGGTATCGGAAGAATCGGAAGACCGCTTCACCTTGGCCGATTGACTGGCGGCAATCACCATCGTCATCTGCCGGCCCATGAGTTTTGGTATCTGTTCGAGCTTGCCAATATCCGCAACCTCGGTCTCGACCCGACGCAACAGGGCCAGTCCCAACTCCTGATGCGCCATCTCACGACCACGAAACCGCAGGGTACACTTGACCTTGTTACCCGATTCCAAAAATTTGCGAATGCTGCGCAGCTTGACATCGAAATCGTGAATTTCGGTTCCTGGACGAAACTTGATCTCCTTGATTTCGGTACGAGTCTGCTTCTTGCGCGCCTGCCGCTCACGGACCGCCTTCTGATACTTGAACTTGGTATAGTCCATGATCTTGCAGACCGGCGGTTTGGCCTGGGGAGCGACCTCCACGAGATCCAATCCCGCCTCGACCGCCCGCCGCAACGCGGTATGTCGATCGACGACCCCGACCTGTTCACCATTCTCGTCGATCAAACGAACTTCCGGTATCCGAATCTGCTCATTGATGCGCGTCGTATCGGGATTGACAGGGGGCAGCTTGTCCTTGATGGGTGGCTTGGCGATGAGCGTTACTCCTTATGTTGAAGAATACACCACATTCAGGCATTTTGGCATCGATCGATCCGGTCGATCATTTCACAATTGCCGTTGCCGTGCCTGAAGTACCAGTTTCTCGATCATGTTGTCCAGGGGTGTCAAACCAAGATCCTTGCCCGAGACATCCCTCGGACTGACCCCCTTGAGTTCCTGCTCGCGGTCGCCGACGACAAGAAGCCACGGGACCTTTTTCAGGGTATGTTCACGAATCTTGTAACCAATCTTTTCGTTGCGCAGGTCGGCCTCGGCCCTGAGACCTGCGGCGCGCAGTCGATCGCGCGCCTCGATGGCCCAGGGATGATGGGCATCGGTGATCGTCAAAACCACCGCCTGCACCGGCGCCAGCCACAGTGGAAATCGACCGGCGTAATGTTCCACGAGAATGCCAAAAAACCGCTCCAACGAACCCATCAACGCCCGATGGATCATGATCGGACGGTGTTTGCCCCCGTCCTCTCCGATGTAGGTTATATCAAACCGCTCCGGAAGATTGAAGTCCAATTGAATCGTCGAACATTGCCATTTGCGGCCAAGGCAGTCGGTAATCTTGACATCGATCTTCGGACCATAGAAGGCGCCACCGCCCTTGTCCTCGACATAATCAAGGCCATGTTTGCCGATGGCATTGATCAGGGCCGCCGTCGCCTTCTCCCAGATGTCGGTACTTCCCACCGATTTCTCGGGACGGGTGGAGAGAAAAATATTGAATTCCTTGAAACCGAAGGTCCCCAGGGTCGCCAGGGTCAAATCGAGAATGGCGGTGATTTCATCCTCGATCTGCTCTTCCCGACAAAAGACATGGGCATCGTCCTGGGTAAACCCGCGGACACGAAACAACCCATGCAACGCCCCGGAAAGTTCATAACGATAGACCGTCCCCAGTTCCGCCCAGCGAATGGGAAAATCACGATGCGAATGCATCCGCGACCGGTAGACCAGGATGTGAAACGGACAATTCATCGGTCGGATCTGGTATTCCTGATCATCGACGCTCATGGGATGAAACATCGAATCATGATAGAAATCCAGATGGCCCGAGGTGCGCCACAGATCCAGATTGGCCATGTGCGGTGTATAAAGAAACTCATATCCCGCAGCGATGTGCGTCTCTTTCCAGTAGGCCTCGATCGCCTGACGGACCCGCGCCCCCATGGGATGCCAGAATACCAGACCACCACCCGCCGATTCCTGGATGGAAAACAGATCCAGTTCCTTGCCAAGACGGCGGTGATCCCGTTTTTCCGCCTCTTCGAGCATGTGCAGATGGGCACGCAACGATTTGGCATCGGCCCACGCGGTGCCATAAATACGTTGCAGCTGCCTGTTGGCCGAATTGCCCCGCCAATAGGCCCCCGCCACCGACAGCAATTTAAACGCCTTCAACTGGCCGGTCGCGGAGACGTGCGGTCCGCGGCACAGATCGATAAAGTTTCCCTGGGCATAGAGCGACAAGGTTTCCCCTTCGGGAATGGCCTGGATCACCTCCACCTTGTAGTGTTCCCCCATCCCGCGAAACAGGGCGATCGCCGCGTCGCGCTCCATTTCCCGCCGGGTGATCGGTTCGTTGCGGGCGCAAATCTCGTGCATCCGCCCCTCGATGGCCGCCAGGTCCTCGGGCGTGAATGGACGCTCGAAATCAAAATCATAATAAAACCCATGTTCCACCGCCGGACCGATGGTCACCTGGACCCCCGGATACAGTTCCTTGACCGCCTGGGCCATGAGGTGGCTCGTGGAATGACGGATGATTTCCAACCCTTCGGGAGAACTCATCGTGACAATGGCCACACGGGCATCGCCACCGATTGTCAATCCCAGATCGACCAGCCGCCCATCGACCCTGCCCGCCACCGCCACCTTGGCCAACCCAGGACCAATGGCCAGGGCAACCTCCGCCACCGTCACCGGCTTTTCGAACGCGCGACCGGTTCCGTCGGGCAATGTGATTTCAAACATGGACGTCTCCGCTCACCGAATCCTGAATCGCCTGGCACACTTCATCCACAAGTTCCTGAATCCGGCTCTGGGAATCCCCCTCCATCATGACCCGGATCTTGGGTTCGGTCCCGGACTTGCGGATCAATATCCGTCCGGTCCCTTCCAGGGCTTTTTCCGCCCGAGCGATCACGCCGCCGACCTTCGGACTCGAAAGAGGATCGGAACCAACGGGAACCATGACATTCTTGAGAATCTGCGGCACCAGTTCCATGCCCGAGGTCAATTCCGACAGAGGTTTATGGTTGCCGGCCATGAGTTCAAGCACCTTGAGCGCCGAAACGATGCCGTCGCCCGTGGTGTTGTGATCCAGAAAGATCATGTGCCCCGATTGTTCCCCGCCCAGGTTATACCCGTTGTTGAACATGTGCTCCAACACATAACGGTCCCCAACCTTGGTCCGGATCAGTTTGAGGCCATGACGCGACAGAAATCGTTCCAGACCCAGATTCGACATGACCGTTGCCACCACGCCGTCCCCCTTGAGGGTTTCGTTGCGTTTCATGGCCAGGGCGCACATCGCCAGGACATGATCCCCGTCAAGAAGCCGTCCTTTCTCGTCACAGACCAGCAACCGGTCGGCATCGCCATCGAAGGCGACCCCGATGTCGGCCCGGGTCTCCCGGACCTTGGCCCGCATCTTTTCCGGATGCAGGGAACCGAAACCACTGTTGATGTTCAAGCCATCGGGTTCGTTGCCGATGGAAATGACCTCGGCCCCCAATTCCCAGAACACCCTCGGCGCCACCTGATAGGCGGCGCCGTTGGCGCAATCGACCACGACCCGCAGGCCATTGAGACGCAGCGCCTTGGGAAAGGAGTTCTTGCAAAACTCGATGTAGCGCCCCGGGGCGTCCTCGATGTTGGTCGCCCGACCAATCTCCGTCGGCGACGGTTGATGTTGGTCCATTTCGTTGGCGAACAGAACCCGCTCTATTTCCAGTTCCATGCTGTCGGGCAGCTTCATCCCATTGGGATCGAAAAACTTGATGCCGTTGTCGTGAAACGGGTTGTGCGACGCGGAAATGACCACGCCGGCATCGGCCCGGAGGGCGCGCGTCATGAAGGCCACCGCGGGCGTCGGCAGCGTCCCGACCTGAAGGCAGTGAATCCCCATCGATGTAAACCCCGCCCGCAACGCCGACTCGAACATGTAACCCGACAACCGCGGATCCTTGCCGATCACCACCGTCGAACGAAATTCCCCCTTGCGCAACACCCGTCCCGCGGCCCGTCCCAGCCTCAGAACCATTTCCGCCGTCATCGGATAGACGTTGGCGCGGCTGCGTATGCCGTCGGTGCCGAAAATACGGCGCTCCACCTTCTTTTCCCTGGCAGGCGCATTCTCCCCAGGGTTCGCTGTTTCCGGCCCTTGATTCATCGCTTCCGTCGCTCCCCGTCGTTCATCCATCCCCATGCCGCGGTCAGGGCCTGCCGCGCCCCAGCCACATCGTGGACACGAAACATGCGCACCCCGGTCCGCATTCCCAACACCGCCAGCGCATGACTCGCCGTATCCCTCATCCCTGGGTCCGCGACACCACTCAGGTGGCCCACGATCCTTTTGCGCGATACACCCAACATCAGCGGCTGTCCCAATCCCGAAAACATTCCATGATGCCGCATCAATTCAAGGTTGTGTCCCGCGGACTTGCCAAAACCGATGCCAACATCGACAATCAACCGCCGACGATCGATCCCCCCCTTGCGGCAGGCGGCGATCCTTCGTTCGAGAAAATGGTAGACCTCCCGCACCACATCCCGATACCAGGGATTGTCCTGCATCCCCTTCGGGGTTCCCCGGCGATGCATCAGACAAACCGGCACATCCAGACCCGCCAGCAGCGATACCTTGCGCCGGTCGAGAAGGTGTTCCTCCGCCTCCGCCTCCGCCCCATCCACGGCCACGGCCACGCCCCCGGACGCATCGACCACGCCAAGGGCCGACACGTCGTTGATCATCGCCGCGCCGGCCAAGAGCGCCTCCTCCATCACCTCCGGCTTGCTGGTGTCCACCGAGACGGGAATCTCAAGACGCCGCGACAGCGCCCGCACCACCGGGATGATCCGCGACAACTCTTCCGCCACCGAAACCGCATCCGCGCCGGGCCGTGTCGATTCTCCTCCGACATCGACGACATCGGCGCCGTTTCGCGCCAGTTCCACCCCGCGCCCGACCGCCGCCGTCACATCCCCGGCAACCCCATCCCCGGAAAAGGAATCGGGCGTCACATTGAGAATGCCCATGAGCAGCGGACGGGAAAAATCAAGACAATACCGGCCACCTTCCCCCCAGCGCATCACGGGCCTCCCGGACTCATGGTTGCGCCGGGCATCCCCTAAAACACACGCATGCTCCCCGAAACCGCCGTTCTTCAACGCAAGGATCCACCCATCGAGCGACTCCGGAGAAAGGATCCCCCGGACCCTGCCCCATCCCGGCCTGCCTTCCATCCCTTCCCAGGAAAGCCCACCAGGAACCCCGCCCCCTTCCGGCCATGGTTCCAGTTCCAGATACCAGAAAAACGCCTCCCGATCCTCCCTGGACGCGGCAAGATGGCCCGACTGTCGTTCACCAAGGCCGAAGGATCGGGGAAAAAAAGGCAGTGGTTCAAGGACGGCCTGGACCCTCATGAATCCTTCGGGCCTTCGAACCCGGAAATATCGACGCGATCCGCGACATCCTCGGGACCCTTGGGAGATCCCTTGGGTTTTCTTCCAGATTTTCCACGTTGATCGGCGACGGGACGATCCTCGCCGCCAGAGAGGTTGTCATCGTCCCCTTCAAAATCCTCTTCCTCCGCGAAATCCGCTTCTTCCTCATCAATGGGCCTGACAGGCTTGGGTTTGGCGCGACGTTTTCTCTTGGGTCCCTTCTTGGCGATGGCAGGCAGGGGTTTGAGCGCCTCTTCCAGCGACGCCCCGTCCACCAGACGGGCGACCTCTTCCGAATCCAGCGTTTCCCGTTCCAGCAAGCCCTTGGCCATATTGTCGAGGACCTGACGTTTTTCCAACAGGATGGCCTTGGCGCGCTCGTAGTTACGATCGATGATGGCGCGGATTTCCTTGTCGATCAAGCGGGCGGTTTCCTCGGAAACGCTCTTGTGCTGGGTGATTTCGCGTCCGAGGAAGATTTCCTCCTCCTTGTCGCCGTAAACCATGGGTCCCAACAGATCGCTCATGCCGAACTCGCAGACCATGCCGCGGGCGATGTCGGTAGCCCGTTTGATGTCGTTGTTGGCCCCCGTGGTCATCTGGTTCAGGACCACATCCTCCGCGATGCGCCCCCCCATCATGATGGCGATGTTGTCTTCCAACTGTTGCCTGGAATAGGTATGACGGTCCTCGGTCGGCAACTGCATCGTCAGCCCCAGGGCCCGGCCCCGGGGAATGATGGTCACCTTGTGTACCGGGTCGGTTCCGGGAATGACGGAGGCGACAATGGCGTGGCCCGCCTCGTGATAGGCGGTGGTCAGGCGTTCCTTCTCGGAGATGATCGCCGATTTGCGCGGCTTGCCCATCATCACCTTGTCCTTGGCCGCCTCGAAATCCTCCATATCGACCAGTTTCTTGTCCAGACGCGCCGCCCCCAGCGCCGCCTCGTTGACCAGGTTGGCCAGATCGGCCCCGGAAAACCCCGGCGTCCCGCGGGCAATCACTTCCGGATCGACGCTTTCGGCCAGGGGAACCTTCCCCATGTGGACCTCAAGGATCCGTGTCCGGCCCAGAATATCGGGATTGGGGACCGCCACCTGACGGTCGAAACGACCCGGACGCAGGAGCGCCGGATCCAATACATCGGGCCGGTTGGTGGCAGCCACGAGGATGACCCCCTCGGCCGATTCGAACCCATCCATTTCGACAAGCAGTTGGTTGAGCGTCTGTTCGCGTTCGTCGTGGCCACCACCGAGACCAGCGCCACGGTGCCGGCCAACGGCGTCGATTTCATCGATGAAGATGATGCACGGGGCATTCTTCTTTCCCTGTTCGAACATGTCGCGCACCCGCGCCGCGCCGACACCGACAAACATCTCGACAAAATCGGACCCCGACAGATTGAAAAAGGGGACATTCGCCTCCCCGGCAATCGCCCGCGCCAGCAACGTCTTGCCCGTGCCCGGAGGACCAATCAGCAGGACCCCCTTGGGAATCTTTCCACCAAGACGCTGGAATCGCTGCGGATTCTTTAGAAACTCGATCACCTCCTGCAATTCTTCCTTGGCTTCTTCGATCCCCGCCACGTCGGCGAAGGTGACCTTGCCCTGTTTTTCCGACAGCATCCGCGCCCTTGACTTGCCGAAGGACATCGGCCCGCGACCTCCGCCCCCCTGCATCTGCCGCATGAAAAAAACCCACACCCCGATCAGAAGCAGCATCGGAAACCAGGAAATCAATATGGTCAGGAGGATGGGTGTCTCTTCCGGAGGCCGGGCGGTGATGTTGACCTTCTTTTCCCGGATCAACCTCATGAGGTCGGGATCCTCGGGCGTGTAGGTGGTAAACCCACCGCCATCCGTGAGAATCCCGGTCAGCGTCCGCCCCTGGACCGTCACATCGGTGACCCGCCCCTGATCGAGCTGATTGAGAAAATCGGAAAAGGGTATATGTTGCTCGCGGGTTTGCGGCTGGTTGAACAGATTGAACAGCATCACCAGCAATAGGCCGATGACCAGCCACAGCGAAAGATTTTTATAGAATCCGTTCAAAAAGCGGTCTCCCGAACCGGAAGCCTGGGCCTCCTGGCATGAGTGGCGGAACATGATGCCCGTCGGGCATGAAAAACCCGCACATGAAAAACCCTAATCCGGAATCGATCCGAATGGGGCAGCCCTGTCCCGTCCTTTCCATCGGACCCAAACATCTTCATGTGAAAACGGGTGGCGCGGGCATCGCCTGAATCGTCAAGATTAGGTTTGCGTGGTCAAAAGTTCAAGTTTTTCCGCGCAGCATCACCCGATACACGGCGTTTTTCCCGGTCGGGCATACTCAAGGAACCCCATCGACCGGTTGATCTCTAGCAAAAGAGATGCCCAGATATGAAGCCAAGGTATGTCAATCGAAGCCTTCCGATCAGCTTTCAAAAATCAGGTCCCTTGATTCGGCGGGAATGCTGGCAAAATACGAACGAAGTTTTTCCATCGCCCGGTTTTCGATCTGGCGAACCCGTTCGCGGCTGATTGCGAAGTGTCGGGCCAGATTTTCAAGGGTATCCTGTTTTTCGGCGAGGAATCGGCGCGTCACGATGTATCTTTCCCGCTCCGAAAGACCGTCCAATCCTTTTCGGATCAAGGCTGAACGAAACTCTTCCTGTTGCCGGTTCGACAACAGACGTTCCTGGTTGGGACGTTCATCGACGATCAGGTCGATCATCTCCCCGGAGTCTTCCAGGATCGATTGATTCAGCGACGTGTCGCCCCCGCCCATGCGATGATCGACATCAAGAATGGTATGGGCGTCGGTATTGAATTTGATGGCCAGTTCTTCCGCCTCTTCCTGGCTCAGAGGGGCCAGGGACGATTTGGCTTGCCGCAGTTTGAAAAACAGTTGCCGTTTAAGCTGGGTGGTGGCGATGCGCACCATGCGCCAGGAACGGAGAATAAAGTCATGAATGGCCGCCCGGATCCACCAGATGGCGTAGGAGGACAGACGGTTGCCGCGGTCCGGATCAAACTTTTTGACGGCATGCATCAAACCGACCGTCCCTTCCTGGACGAGGTCGGCCAGGTTGAGACGATAGTTGAGGTATTCGCGGGCCGTTTTCAGGACGAGGCGGAGATAGGAATGGACCAGTTTGTGTGCCGCATCCAGGTCGTTGTTTTCGCGGTAGCTCCGCGCCAGACGAAATTCTTCCTCGCTTGTCAGGATGGGGGCATGCATGGCCTGTTGCCAAAACTTTCTCAATCCTGAATTGTTCTCGGCGACGACCAGGTCCGACAGACCGGGCATGGCGACGGGAAAAGTGGTCATGTTGCTGCCTCCCTCGATTTTTTTTGATTCGGGCAAGATCCTGTCCTGCCTATCTGGATATTCAGATAGACATTGTGTCAAGAAATTTCAAGGGGTGGGATTTTTTTTCGTAACTGCCCAGGTACCCCCGGTTCGAAATTATTGAAAGAAAAAAGGGGGCTGGGGGATTGCTCCCAGGGTTTTGACTTTGACTTTGTTTTTCCACGCGCCCTTTCACCCGAAGCGAATTTCCGCGTTTTCTGCGGAAATTCGCGCAAGACGCGCCCCCTTGCTCAGGTCTTTTCGCGGTTTTTGCGAAAAGACCTGGACACATTGCAAGTTTTC